>DASQLJ010000869.1:0-4940 GCA_035630095.1 Longimicrobium sp. | reverse complement strand
CGGAGCGTGGCAACAACGAGCGCCTTTCGCCGCGTCCTCCGCTGCATCGCCTGCCTCGCCGAGTGGCGCACGTCGCTCCGCTTGCACGGCTGCCCAGCACGCCCGCGCCAGCTCCGCGTCTTCTGCCCGCACCCCGAACGTCCGCAACACGCGGGAGGAGAACTCGCGCAGCAACTTCGGCACTGCCGTCACGTTCACTTCCCGTCTCTCTCTGAGGTCCCGCCGCTACTCTGGAGCGCCTGGCGGGCCGGAGACGCGGGAGCGGCGTAAAGGGGCGGGCCGGCATTGCAGGCCCTGCCCGGATCGCCGCGTACCGCAGGTCTCGACCCGCGGCCGCTTTCGGCCAGTCAAGCTCACAGGGCTCAAAAAGCGCCTGTGGAAGCGAGATCCCGGGGCCGATCGGCCCAGCCGCGGTCCGTGCCCGACAGCGGGGCGAGCGGGGGGTGAGGTTGACGCGGGGGGAAGTGATTGAGTAGAGTACGGTAACCACGGATATTGACGGATCACGTGAGGGATGATCCGTCTTTCCATGGCCGCGGCGTACTGGCGCCGTCGCCGGGCTCCCGGCACGGCGGTCCGTTTACACGCTATTTTTCACCGCGCACGCTGTCCGGGCGCCGTGCACAGCGCCGGGGGCCATCGAGCCCGCGCGGATGGCGGAGCTGCACGAGCTGGGCAGCCTGGTGGACTCCGAGGAGGACGGCGGGCGGCGGCTGCAGATCTTCAGCGAGCCGATCGAGGCGCGCCCCACCATGTTCGTGGAGGTCATCGAGCGGCAGGGCGCCCAAGGCTTCGGCTCGGAGAACATCAAGGCGCTGTTCGAAGCGGTGGAGCGCGAGCAGGAACGCCGCGGGAACATCTGATGACCCAGACCGCGACCGGCGCCCCTTCGCCGCGGCTGGCGGAGTGGGCGCGACGCTCGGGCACGTCGGCGCTGCAGACCATGCTGTCGGTGGGCACGCGCCCGGGCTCGATCGCGCTGGCGCTGGGGCTTCCCGCGCCGGAGCTGTTTCCCGTCGCGGAGTTTGGCAGCGCGTCGGGGGCGGTGCTGGACGAGAACCCCGCGGCCGTGCAGTACTCGCTCTAGATCCCGCGGAAGCCTTCTCGCTTTCGCGTCACCGTCTCGCTCTTCCGCTCCGAATGTCGACGCCCACGGTCGAAGGACAGGAAGCCATCCGTCGCGCAGGAGCCATCTGCGTGCCCGCGCTTGCCGATCCGGCGCTTCGCCCCCGCGACGCCGGCATCCCCCCCGACGCGTGCCTCCACGAGCTGTTCGCGGCGCAGGCGGAGCGCACGCCCGGCGCGGCCGCACTCGTCTTCGAAGACGAGACGCTGAGCTACGCGGAGCTGAACGCGCGGGCGAACCGGCTGGCGCACCACCTCCGCGCCCTGGGCGTGGGCCCGGACGCGCGGGTGGGGATCTGCATGGAGCGGGGCCCCGGGATGGTGGTGGGCGCGCTGGCCGTGCTCAAGGCGGGCGGGGCGTATCTCCCGCTCGACCCCGCGTATCCCGGAGAGCGGCTGCGCTACATGCTGGAGGACGGCGCGCCCGCGGCGCTCCTCACCGAGCCCGCGCTGCGCCCCCTGTTCGCCGACGCCACCCTCCCCGTGGTCGAGCTGGACGCCGCGGCGCCGGCATGGGCGTCTCTCCCCGCGACGGACCCGGGGCGCGGCGGGCTCACGCCGGACCACCTGGCGTACGTCATCTACACCTCCGGCTCCACCGGCCGTCCCAAGGGTGTGCGCGTGCCGCACGCGAGCCTCGGCGCCACGCTGGCCGCTGCGCGCGACGCGTTCGGGCTCGGCGCCGGCGACCGCGTGCCCTCGCTCGCCTCCTTCGCCTTCGACATCTGGCTGTTCGAGACGCTCCTCCCCCTCCTGGGCGGCGGCACCGTGCGGCTGGTCCCGCGCGACCGGGTGCCCGACGTGCCGCGGCTGGTGGAGGATCTCGCCGGGTGCACCGTGCTGCACGCCGTGCCGGCGCTGATGCGCCGCATCGTGGAGGAGGTTCGCGCCACGCCCGGGGGCGTCCTGGGCACCCTGCGCCACGCCTTCGTGGGCGGCGACGCGGTCGCGCCCGACCTGCTGGAGGAGATGCGGGCGGCGTTCCCGGCGGCCGGGATCCACGTGCTCTACGGCCCCACCGAGGCGGCGATCATCTGCGCCGCGCACCGGCTGGGCGGGGAAGCGGCGGCGCGGCAGATGGTGGGGCGGCCGCTGGGGAACGCCGCGCTCTACGTGGTGGAGCCCGGAGGGACAGTGGCGACGGTCGGGGTCCCCGGGGAGCTGTGCCTGGGCGGTGCCAGCGTGGCGCGCGACTACCTGGGGCGGCCGGGGTTGACGGCGGAGCGCTTCGTCCCCGATCCCTTCTCGGCCCAGCCGGGGACGCGGCTCTACCGCACCGGCGACCGGGTGCGGTGGCTGGCGGACGGATCGTTGGAGTTCCTGGGGCGGACCGACTTCCAGGTGAAGATCCGCGGCTTCCGCATCGAGCCGGGCGAGATCGAGGCGCGACTGGCGGAGCACCCGGGCGTGCGGGCTCCGGTCGTCCTGGCACGCGAGGACGCGCCGGGCGACCGGCGGCTGGTCGCGTACTACCTGGCGGACGAGCCGGTCGCCGTGGACGCGCTGAAGTCGCATCTCGCCGAGCGGCTCCCGGAGTACATGGTGCCGGCGGCGTACGTGTGGATGGAGACGTATCCGCTCACGCCGAACGGGAAGCTGGACCGCAACGCGCTCCCTGCCCCCAAGGGCGATGCGTATGCGGCCCGGGAGTACGACGCTCCGGTGGGCGAGACGGAGCAGGCGGTGGCCGCGATCTGGGCCGAGGTGCTCGGCGCGGAGCGGGTGGGCGGGCGCGACCACTTCTTCGACCTGGGCGGGCACTCGCTGCTGGGCACGCGGGTGGTCTCGCGCATCCGTGAGGTTCTCGCCGTGGAGCTGCCGCTGCGGGCGCTCTTCGAGGCGCCGACGCTCGCGGAGCTGGCGGCGCGGATCGACCTGGAGCGGCGCGCGGGCGAGGGTGCCGCCCTCCCGCCGCTCGTTCCCGTCGCCCGGGAGGCGCCGCTGCCGCTCTCCTTCGCGCAGGAGCGGCTCTGGTTCCTGCACCAGATGGAGCCGGGCGATGTAGGCTACAACGGGCCCTGGCCGAGCCGGCTGCGGGGGTGCCTCGACGCGTCCGCGCTGGAGCGGGCGCTGGGCGAGCTGGTGCGCCGCCACGAGGCGCTGCGCACCACGTTCCGCCCGGTGGAGCAGAGCGCCGTGCAGGTCGTCCACCCGGCCGCGCCCGCGCGCCTGCCGGTGCTGGACCTCACCGGCCTCGCGCCGGAAGCGCGCGAGGACGAGGCGCGCCGTCTGGCGCGGGAGGACGCGGAGCGCCCCTTCGACCTGGAGCGCGGTCCGCTGCTCCGCGCGACGCTGCTGCGCCTCTCCGACGAGGAGCACGTGCTGCTGCTGACCATGCACCACATCGTCAGCGACGACTGGAGCATGGGCGTGCTCTTCCGCGAGTTGCTCACCCTCTACGAATGGTTCTCGCGGCCCTCCGGTGCGGCACGGCCGGCATCGCCGCTGCCGCCGCTGGCAGTGCAGTACGCGGACTTCGCCGTGTGGCAGCGCGGCTGGCTGCAGGGCGAGGTGCTCCGCCGAGAGATCGACTGGTGGCGGGAGGGGCTGGGCGGCGCGCCCCCCGCACTGGAGCTACCGACCGACCGACCGCGCCCCGCGGTCGCGAGCTCGCGCGGCGCTGCACACGCGTTCCGCATCCCCGCGGAGATCACACGTGGGCTCCGCTCCCTCGCGCGGCGGGAGGGTGCCACGCTCTACATGGTGACGCACGCCGCCCTCGACCTGCTGCTCTCGCGCTGGTCGGGGGAGGAGGACATGGTCGTCGGCTCGCCGATCGCGGGACGCACGCAGGTGGGGACGGAAGGGCTGATCGGCTTCTTCGTCAACACGCTCGCGCTGCGCATCGATCTTTCCGGCGACCCGTCGTTCCAGGCGCTCGTGCGCCGCGTGCGGGAGACGGCGCTGGGGGCATACGCCCACCAGGAGCTGCCGTTCGAGCGGCTGGTGGAGGAGGTCGCCCCGGAGCGGGGCCTGTCGCACACGCCGCTCTTCCAGGTGATGTTCGCGCTCCAGAACGCGAACACCGGCGCGGGGTCCGCCATTGCCGGGCTTCGGCTGGAGCCGTTCGTGAGCGAGGTCCGGACGGTGCGCTTCGATCTGGAGCTGGACCTCGGGGAGGTGGGCGAGGAGCTGTTCGGGAGCCTGCGCTTCCGGACCGACCTGTTCGACGCCGCCACCATGGAGCGCTTCGCGGCGCAGTACCGGGCCGTGCTCGCCGCGGCGGCCGCCTCGCCGGAGGATCGCCTGTCGCGCCTGGCGATCCTGCCCCCGGAGGAGGCGCGGACGCTCCTCGCGTACGGGAGCGGTCCCGCCCGCGAGGACGCGGGCGGCGTCCCGGTGCACCGCCTCTTCGGGGCGCAGGCCGCCCGCACGCCGGAGGCCCCGGCTCTCCTGTTCGCGGGGGAGTCGCTCACTTACGCGGAGCTGGACGTGCGTGCCGAGCGCCTCGCCCGGCGCCTGTGCGGCCTCGGCGTGGGGGTCGGGACGGTGGTCGCCGTGTGCCTGGAGCGCGGCCCGGGCGTGCTCGTGGCGCCGCTGGCCGTGTGGAAGGCGGGCGGCGTCTACCTGCCGCTCGATCCCGCCCATCCGGCGGAGCGGCTGTCCTTCCTGCTCGGTGACTCGGGCGCGGAGCTGGTGGTCACCGAGCCGGCGCTGGCCGGGCTGCTGCCGGCGCGGGAGGTGGAGGTGGTGCTGCTGGACGGGCTTCCCACTCCCCAGGAGGGAGCGGAGGAGGGCGGCGTGGCGACGGCGGAAGTCCTGCCTGGCGACCTGGCCTACCTGATCTACACGTCGGGGTCCACGGGGACACCCAA
>DASQLJ010000868.1:0-2373 GCA_035630095.1 Longimicrobium sp. | reverse complement strand
GGCGACGTGCTGGCGAAGATCCCGCGCGAAACCACGAAGACCAAGGACATCACGGGCGGTCTGCCCCGCGTGGTCGAACTGTTCGAGGCGCGCAAGCCCAAGGATCCGGCCGTGATCAGCGAGATCGACGGCACGGTGAAGTACGGCGGCGTGGTCAAGGGGCAGCGCAAGATCCTCATCGTGCCGGACGACGGCACCTCGGAGACGCGCGAGTACAGCATCCCGCGCGGCGTGCATGTCAACGTGCAGGAAGGCGAGCGCGTGCGCGCGGGCGATCCGCTGATGGATGGCCCGAGCAATCCGCACGACATCCTCCACGTCCTTGGTGAGAAGGAACTGCAGAAGTACCTGGTCAACGAGATCCAGGAGGTCTACCGCCTGCAGGGCGTGAACATCAATGACAAGCACATCGAGGTGATCTCGCGCCAGATGATGCGCTGGGTCCGGGTGGAAGACGTGGGCGACACCGAATTCCTGGTGGACGAACAGGTCGACCGCTTCCGGTTCATGGAAGAGAACGAACGCGTGATCGCCGACGGGGGCCGCCCCGCCACCGCGCAGCCGTTGCTGCTCGGGATCACCAAGGCGTCCCTCTCCACCGAGTCGTTCATCTCGGCGGCGTCCTTCCAGGAGACCACGCGCGTCCTCACCGAGGCCGCCATCTCCGGAAAGATCGACTACCTGCGCGGCTTGAAGGAGAACGTGACCATGGGCCGGCTCATCCCGGCAGGCACGGGCTTCTGGTGGTACCGGCACGTCCAGATTCCCGCGGACGAACCGCCACCGCCGCCGCCCATCCAGCAGCCGAGCGACGACGACGTCGAGTTCGACCGCGAGATGGAATACCTGGTCGAGCCCGAAGAGGCGCTGGACCGGGGTATCACCGAAGGCGAGTAAACCCACGGACGCCGCCGGGCGCCCGCACACCGCTGCGACAACGAGCCACGACGCCGAGAGGCGTTCGTGGCTCGTTTCCTTTTGCGGCCTCTGTCTCATCTTCTTTGCGTCGTCGTTGCGTCACAATGGGCGCCATGCCGACCCCACCGCTCACGCGCGCTGGCGGCGATGCCCGCACCGTTCTCGTCTTCGGTCTGGTCCTCGCCGGCTACCTGACCGCCGCTGCCCTCCAGAGTGCTTCTCAACCCGGCGCCGCCCGGCCGAACGTTGTCCTCATCGTCGCGGACGACCTGGGCTACGGCGACCTGGGCGTGTATGGCGCGACGGATGTGAAGACACCGAACCTGGATCGGCTGGCGGGGGAGGGCGTGCGGCTCACGGATTTCTACGCCAACGCTCCCGTGTGCACGCCGACGCGAGCGGGCCTCATCACCGGCCGCTATCAGCAGCGTGCGATGCTCGAACGGCCGCTCTCCAGCACGGGAGCGGACCTCGAGGCCGGCTTGCCCGCAACCGGCCGTTCGCTGCCTCGGCTGATGGCCGACGCCGGCTATGACACCGCGCTGATCGGGAAGTGGCACCTCGGTTACAAACCGGCGTTCGCCCCGCGCGCGCACGGCTTCGGCTACTTCTGGGGTTACCTGTCGGGCTACATCGACTGGTATACCCACGTGCGGGGGGACGGGGCGCCGGATCTGTGGGAGAACGAAGGACCCGCCACCCACACCGGGTACTTCCACCACGAGACCACCCGCCGGGCGATCGCGTTCATCGAGCAACCGCGCGCGAAGCCCTTTTTCCTGGATCTCTCCTACGGCGCTCCGCACTGGCCCTTCCAGTCGCCGGCCAAGCCGTCGGTCGCGGCGCGAGAGAACAACTCGATGATGCAGCACCCGTCCGACGAGGGGGCGCCAACCAGGGCAGCCTACGTCGAGATCATGGAAGATTTCGATCGGGAGATTGGCCGCGTGCTGGAGGCGCTGAAGGCGCGGGGGCTGGACCGCAACACGCTGGTCGTGTTCATGAGCGACAACGGCGGCGAGTGGCTCTCCCGAAACGAGCCGCTGTTCAATCGCAAGGACACAGTGTGGGAAGGCGGTATCCGGGTGCCCGCCATCCTGCGCTGGCCCGGCGTGCTGCCGGCGGGGCGGGGGTCGGGTCAGGTGGGGATCACCATGGACATCACGGCGAGCCTGATCGCGGCGGCGGGGATAGTGCGCTCCGACCTCGGCCTCGAAGGCGTGGACCTCGTCTCCATGCTCGCCTCCGAACGTTCGGCCTCGCGCGATTTGTTCTGGCGGGTGATTCGTCCCGACACGCGGCAGAAGGCGATGCGCAGCGGGGACTACAAATACTTGGAGGACGGAGGCCTCCGCTTCCTGTTCAACGTGCGGACGGATCCAGCCGAGCGCAACGACCTCGCGAAAACAGAGCCGTCGCGCGCGGCCGTCATGCGCGCGCGGGTGGAGGCATGGG
>DASQLJ010000867.1:0-22775 GCA_035630095.1 Longimicrobium sp. | reverse complement strand
GTGGAGTAGCCGGTTGCCCGCATGACCGTTACGGTCTAGCGTGATGCCTCCAGACGCGGGCGCTTGAAGCGGGGCGCCGCTTCCGGTAACTTTCGGGCATGTTCCTCAACGCGTTCGAGATGCTCCGCAGCGGCCGCGTGCCGCTTTACCTGGCGCCGCAGGCCGGCGTCAGCGAGTCGCCGTTCCGCCGCCTCTGCCGCTCGTTCGGGGCGGACGTGGTGGTGAGCGAGTTCGTATCGGCCGAAGGGATCCGCCGGCACGACCGCCGCACCCACTCGTACCTCAAGTTCCACGACGAAGAGCGCCCCATCGGCATCCAGATCTTCGGCGCCGACGCCGAGGCGATGGCCGAGGCCGCGGCGCTGGTGGAGGAGATCTACGAGCCCGACTACCTGGACATCAACTTCGGGTGCCCGGTCAAGAAGGTCGCCAGCCGCAACGGCGGCTCGGGGTGCCTCAAGGACCTCGACCAGGTGGAGCGCATCATCCGCGCGGTGAAGGCGGCGATCTCCATCCCCACCACCGTCAAGATCCGCAGCGGCTGGAGCGAGGAGCTGCGCAAGCCCGTGGAGATCGCGCTGCGCTGCCAGGACGCCGGCGCCGAGGTGCTCACCCTGCACGCCCGCACCCGCACGCAGATGTACAGCGGCCACGCCTACTGGGACGAGATCGCCGCCGTGGTGGAGGCGCTCGACATCCCCGTGATCGGCAACGGCGACGTGTGGACGGGGGTGGACGCCAAGCGCATGCACGACCACACCGATTGCGCGGGGCTGATGATCGCGCGCGGCTCGCACGGGCAGCCGTGGATCTTCGGGCAGGCGCGGGCGGCGCTGGACGGCACGCCGATCCCCGACGATCCCGGCGTGGAGGAGCGCTTCCGCATCATCATCGAGCACGCGCGCCTGGCCATCGCCTGGGAGAAGGAGGAGGAGAAGGCGATGATCGAGTTCCGCAAGCACCTGGGGTGGTACACCAAGGGGCTGCCGAACGGGCGCATCCTCCGCCAGGAGCTCTTCGAGGTCACCAGCCTGCACCAGGCCGAGGAGAAGCTGGAGCGCTACCTGGAGGAGTACCAGGGGGCGCCGGTTTGATCCCCGAGCGGCTGCGCGCGCTGCTGGCCGAGGTGGCCGCCGGCGCGGTGTCGGTGGACGACGCCGAGCGGCGCCTGGCGTGGAGCCCGGTGGAGGAGCTCGACTTCGCCTCGGTGGACCACCACCGCGCGTTGCGGCAGGGCTTTCCCGAGGTCGTGTTCGGGCAGGGGAAGACGCCCGGGCAGGTGGTGGCGATCGCCGAGCGTATCGCCGAGCGCGGCGACGGCTTCCTGGCCACGCGCGTGGCGCAGGAGACGGCCGACGCGCTGGCGGCGGCGCTCCCGGGGATCGAGCTGAACCCGCTGGGCCGCACCGCCTGGCTCGCCCCCGCCGTGCCGGTGGAGCGGAAGACGCGCGGGTCGATCCTGATCGTCACCGCCGGTACCAGCGACCTCCCCGTCGCCGAAGAGGCGGCGGTGACGGCGGCGGCGTACGGCAATCCCGTCGAACGGCTGACGGACGTGGGCGTCGCGGGGATCCACCGCCTGCTGCAGCGCACGGACGTGCTGCGCTCCGCGGCCGTGGTCGTGGTGATCGCGGGGATGGAGGGGGCGCTCCCCTCCGTGGTCGGCGGCCTGGTCTCCGTGCCGGTGATCGCGGTGCCCACCAGCGTGGGCTACGGCGCCTCGTTCGGGGGGATCGCGGCGCTGCTGGGGATGCTCAACTCGTGCGCGTCGGGCGTGACCGTGGTGAACATCGACAACGGCTTCGGCGCCGCCGCGGCCGCCTCGCGGATCAACCTCCTCCCCCAGCCCTGACATCTCCGGCTCCGCGCGGGCCCAGGCCACGCTTCCGTTGATCGCCGCCGGCGCCGCCTACCTGGCCGTCCTGGCGGCGCTCGGGCGTCTGCCCTGGTGGGGGCTCACCGCCGCGGGCGCCGCGCTGGTGCTGCTGGCCGCGTGGGCGGGTCGCGCGGGGGGCGGGAGGACGGCGCTGGCGTTCGCCGCCTGGCCGCCGCTGCACGTGCTCCTCTTCGCCACCGGCTCGGCCGACTCGCCGCTGATCGCGCTCGCCGTCGCGTGGGTGGTGGCGCTGGGGCGCTCGCGCGGCGCCGCGCTGGCCGCCGGGTGCCTCGCCGCCGCCGTCCTCGTCCCCGGCGCGCAGTGGCTGCACCAAGGGCCGCCCACGGCGCTCTCGCTGGTCCGCTTCGAGCTGCTTCTCGCCGTCGCCGCCGCGCTCTCCGCCCTGCGCCGCGCGCGCCCCTCCGTCTCCGCGTCCGCCGCCGACGAGCCGCGCGAGGCGGCGCCGGCGCCCGAGCGCGCCGCGGACGACGCGGCGCTGCGCAGCGCGCTGGAGGTGGTGCGCCGGGCCACGGACGCGCACGAGGCCACGCTCTGGCGCGCGGACGGCGCGTGGCGCTCGGCCTCGCTGGTGGTGCGGGCGGCCGCGCCGGGGGTGCCGCTGCCGGACGCCGTGGTGGCGCTGGAAGGCTCGCCGTACCGCTGGGCGATCGAGGAGCAGCTCCCGCAGCACGTGCGCCGCGGCAAGCGCGACCTGCCGGCGCCCTGGGCCGAGGAGATGCTGGTCGTTCCCGTCCACCTCCCCGAGGGCGTGCTGGCGCTGGCGTACCCGGGCCTGGTGCCGCCCGGCGCCGACGCGGCCGCGCTGGAAGCCGCGCGGCACCTCTCCACCGTGCATGCGCTGCTGGCGCTGCGCGGCGAGCAGGCCAGCGAGGACGCACGCGTCCGCGCCATCGCCGAGGCGGCGCGCTCGCTGCCGGGCGAGATCGAGGTGGACGCGTTCGCGCGGCGGCTGGCGGCGATCGTGCGCCAAGGGACCGGCGCGGCGGGCGCGGCCGTGGCGGTGGGGCCGGACGAAGCGGGGCGCGGCAAGGTGCTGCACGTGGACGACACCGGCCCGTCGCCCACCCTCCCCGGCGACTTCGGCGAGGGCGAGTCGCGGCTGGGGCTGGCGCTGAAGCACGCGGTGGACCTGATCTACGACGACCTGCGGCAGGAGCGCGACAAGCTGCCGCTGCTGGTTCCCGGCGAGGAGTGGAAGATGGCGCCGCGCTCGGCCGCCATCTTCCCGCTGGTGGCTGATGGACGTGCAATCGGCGCCGTGGTCGCCTGGCACCCCGAGCCGGGGAAGTTCGGCGACAAGCAGAAGGAGCTGATGCGGCTGCTGGGCTCCATCGCCCCCCTGCCGCTGCGCAGCGCCCGCCGCTACGAGGAGCTCGACCACCGCGCCCACACCGACGCGCTGACCTCGCTCCCCAACCGCGCCGCCTTCGAGGAGCGGCTGGCCACGCTGACGCACGTGTTCGACCGCTACGCGCGGCCGTTTTCGGTGCTGGTGCTGGACGTCGACTTCTTCAAGAAGTTCAACGACACGCACGGCCACGAGGCGGGCGACCGGGTGCTGCAGCACGTGGCCTCCGTCGTCCGCGCGACGGTGCGCGACGTGGACACGCCGGCGCGGCTGGGCGGCGAGGAGTTCGTGGTGCTGATGCCCGAGACCACGCTGCGCCAGAGCAGCGATGCCGCCGAGCGCCTGCGCCGCAGCATCGAGGCGCGCACGGTGAGCTGGAACGGCCGGCCGCTCTCGGTGACGGTCTCCATCGGCGCCGCGTCGTGCCCCGACTGCACGACGACTGCCGGCGAGGTGCTGAAGCTGGCCGACGAGGCGCTCTACCGCGCCAAGGCCGACGGCCGCAACCGCGTCGCCAGCGCGCGCCGCATCGGCAAGTCGCCGGGATCGAGCGACTTCGATTCCGGCTGACGGACGTCGTTCGGGCGGTGATCGGGATGATGTCGTTGTGAGTCGGCGGGTCCCGAGCGGAATATGCGAGTGAACTCGCCGCTCGCCGCTACAACGGCACGCAGTCCGCCTTCGCGGACTTCAACGGCGATTTGCGCTGGGGTCGAGGAATCTGTCGGCGGCGGTCGGAATCGACTCTCAGGAGCGGTGCGCTAACCTCGCGGGTACATGGATGGAAGGCGGGGCGGAGGTCGACGCGAAGGGTTGGGTGCGGGGGTGGTGCTGAGCTGGATATAACAATCTCCAGGCTTTCCGGCGGCTGGCCCGCGGGAGCCGTATCTCCAGAACGAGGTGGATGATGAGCGGCAACGGGATCGGGCGGCGGGCGTTCATGGACCGCGTGATGGCACTCGGCGCGGCGGTGGGGCTGGGGAGCCTGGGCGGGGCCGCGACGGCGCGCGCGGCGGGCACGACGGGCGCGGCGGGCACCGCGGCCGAGCCGGACGAGAGCTGGCTGCGGCGCCTGACCGGCCGCCACAAGCAACTCTTCGACGCGCCGCACGTGGACGGGGGCCGCGCGCTGGTGCACATCCGCAACTACATGAACGCCTATCGCGACGACTACGCCCTGCGCGACGCGGACGTGAGCGCGCTGCTCATCCTGTACGCCGGGACGGTTCCGCTGGCGTTCCGCGACGAGGCGTGGGCGGCGTTCGAGCTGGGGAAGAAGGCCGAGGTGGACGACGGCGACGCGCCGTCCAAGCGCAACCTCTTCCGCAGCCCCGCCGCCGGCTACATGGTCCCCCCCGACGCCGGGCTCGACGCGCTGATGCGGCGGGGCGTGGTGGTGGTGCTGTGCAATAACTCGCTCAACCGCTGGGTGCGCGAGATCTCCGCCGCCGGCCACGGGAGCGTGGAGGACGTGCGCCGCAGGATGGACGGGTGGCTGATCCCCGGCATCACCATGGTTCCCGCCGCCGTGATGGCCGTGAACCGCGCGCAGGAAGGCGGCTGCACCTACTTCTACTCCGGCTGATCCCGTCGCCGTCCGGGACGATCCCGGGCGGCGATCCACGTCACCGCCGCGACCCGGCCGCCCGCGCCGCGCGGAGGTAGTAGACGGCGTCGGGGGGGATGCTGGCGCCCGGGTAGTCCTCCGCCTTGCGCGCGAACGACGGGCGCGGCTGGGCGTTGATGTACGCCGCCACCTCCTGCGCCTCCCGGTCGGTGAGCGAGCCGGGCGTGGTGAGCGGCATCGCGTAGCGGATGAAGCCCGCGGCGGTGTAGATGCGCCCCATCCCCGCGCCGTCGTTCCACGAGCGCGGCCCCCACAGCGGCCCCGGCTTCGCGCCGCCCACCTCCACGCCCTGCCCGTCCGCGCCGTGGCACGCGACGCACTGCCGGGCGTAGATCGCGCGCCCGGCCGCCGTGTCGAGCTGCGCCACGGGCACCTGCGCGGCCTTGGGGATGGTGTTGCGCCCCCGCCACTCCGGCGAGCGCCCCATCGGCTGGCCGGCGGAGAGCCAGGTGATGTAGGCGGCGACGGAGAGCACCTCGGGGCTGTCGTAGGGCGGCGCGGTGCCGTTCATGCTGCGCTCGAAGCAGTCGCGGAGGCGGTCCTCCAGCGTGATCAGCCGTCCCGAGCGCGCGCGGTACTCGGGGAAGACGGCCGCGATCCCCACCAGCGGCATCCCGCGGTCGCGCTGGCCGGCGTTGAGGTGGCAGTTGCCGCACGTCATCCCGTTGCCCACGAACGCCGGCGCGTAGCGGCCCGTCTCGCGGAAGATGCGGAAGCCCTGCAGCACCCGCGCGGCCACCATGCTGTCCGCCGGCAGCCCGCCGCGCTCGGGGTCGCGCACCAGCCGCGCCACGTCGTTAAGCGTGGCCGTGGCGGCGATCAGCGGCACGGAGGGCGCGGTGTCGGGCGTCGCGGCGGTCTGCCGGGCGGGCGGCTGCTCGGCGCGCGAGCAGGCCGCGGCCGAGATGGCCCAGGCGGCGGCGAGAAGGGCGGGGAAGCGGCGCATCGGCGTGGTTCGGAAAGGGGCGGAGGGGGTGCCGCATGGAAGATACGGCGCGCGCCCCCGCCGCGGCAGAACCATCCGCGTCGAGAACGAGCGAGAGGGCCGGCCCCGCATCTCCTAAGTCGTTGTCCTGCAATGGGATTGACCTGGGAGGGCGGGGAGGTTAGATTAGGAGCGTTGATTGAAAACACAGGGTCATGGGGATGACAGGTTTCGACGCGTACGGTGAAGCCGTGGCGGCGTGCCGAGGTGCTCGGAGTCACTCGTTAAACCTCCGGGAAACTAGTAACCGCGAACGATAACTTCGCTCTGGCTGCGTAAGTAGAACGCCCTTCGGGGCTGTCCTTACCTCCCATTCGTCGGTCAGCCCTGCTGGAGGCGGGCCGCCGGGTGTCGATAAAATCTAGCTGGCCCGCGATTGGCGCCGTGACGGCGCGGGCGAGATCTTCACGGCTGGTTCGCGAGGGGCTTCCATTCCGGCCGATGAGCGAGCGAGGAGAACAGAACGGGTGGATACGCACGTAGATGTCGCGGGGGATCAGTAGGCGGACCCGGGTTCGAATCCCGGCATCTCCATCAACAGACGAAAGCCGGACTCAGCCATTGTGCTGGGTCCGGCTTTCGTCGTTCTCATCCTCTTCCGATCGACAGCCCCGGCTCATGCTGCGACGATCAAATCTCTCACAGAGGTCACAGAGGAACCGCGTGTTGTTCTCTGTGTCCTCTGTGAGATACTGCAGTTTCGTCCGGAGCGATCGCCGGGACCGGCGCTACGGCTGCGGAGCGGCGGCCTGGGCGGCCACCAGCGCCTGGACCTGCGCGCGCAGGTCGGCGAGCTCGCCGCGGAGCTGGCCCACCTCGGCCGTGCGCTGGTCGAGCTCCTGGCGGAGCTGGTGCGTGCGTGCCTCCAGCGCCTTCACGCCGGCCAGGTTCACCCCGTCGATGTCGCCCATCCCGATCGTCGTCTCGCCGATTCCCAGCCCGAACGCCTCGTAGAAGTCCTCGGCCACCGGGCCCAGGTGCCGCACCTCGCGGCCCCCGCCGATCATGTTCCAGGTGGTGATCGGCATCGCGCGGATGCGCGAGAGCACGTCCTCGCCGTCCACCGCGAGGAAGTTCTCCTTCACCGTGCGGCTGGACGCGCAGGTCCAGCTCGGCACGGCCACCGTCAGGTCGCACCCCACGTTGCCGCCCGCGCCCGGCGTGTTGCCGTTGGCCGCCGTGCTCACGCGCAGCCGGATGCCGCCGTTGTAGCGGATGCGGAACTCGTTGTCGGCCTGGTTGCGCACCGAGTCGGTGGTCGACTCGTCACCCATCACCATGGTGCCGGTGTGGGTGTTGTTCGAGGCGCGGTAGCCCAGCGCCACCGAGTAGTCGTTGTTCGCGGTCGTGCGGTAGCCCAGCGCCACCGAGCCCTGCCCGCCCGCGCGCACCGTGTAGCCGATGGCGGTGCAGGCGAAGCCCGAGCAGACGTTGCTGGCGCCCGCGCTGAAGCCGGCGGTGCCGCTCACCGTGACGCCCGAGCCGAAGCCCACGCCCACGGTGGAGCTCGCCGTCACCTGGTCGCCGTAGGCGAAGGCGCCGTAGCCGCTGGCCACCACCTGGTTGCCGCCGGCGAAGGTGAAGTCGTCCATGTTCGCGTCGTCCCAATTCGTCTGGGCGGTGGGGACGCGTCCGAAGCGAACCGAGCCGCGGCAGGGGTGCCATTCGAAGCGGGTGCCCGCGCCGGCGGCCGGGAGCTGGGCCGCGCAGCCGGTGGTGTTGCCCACGTCGCGGACGAAGCCGTAGGCCACGAAGGCGCCGGAGCTGTCCACCCGGAAGCGGTCGCTCAGCGGCGAGCCGGCGCGAAGCCTGAGCAGCACGCCCGACTGGGCCTGGGCGGCGGAGCCGAGCACGAGGACGGCGGCGCTCGCGGCGAGCAGTGCGCGGAGGTGCGTGGCGTTCATCGGTCTCTCGGGGTCTGGAGGGGAGGGCGGGGCCACGGCGGCCCCGCCGGTTCGTGCTTGCGTGCGCGCGGCGAGCCCGCGCTACTGCGCGTCGATGTTCAGGTCGAAGCCGTCGGACGCGATGGTGCCCGCGTCCACGGTCTGCGGCGCGACGCCCCAGTAGGAGCCGTCGAGCGAGTAGGTGCCGGTGACCAGCGTGGTCGGGAAGCGGCCGTGCACCACCTTGCTGGTGCCGGTGAGAGTGAGCTGCCCGCCCGACGCGAGGATCCCCGAGCCCGCCGTGGCACCGGTGGCCACGTCGCCGGTGGAGGTGAGCGTGAACGACGCCACGTTCAGCGTGGCCTGGTCGGCCACGGTCACGTTGGAGATCGTCACCGCCGAGGTCAGCGCCGGGTAGTTGGTGCTGGGGAAGGGGATGACGACCGAGTCGGCGGTGGCGGGCACCAGCCCCAGCCCCCAGTTGCCGCCCACGTTCCAGTCGGCCGACACGGCGCCCGTCCAGGTGCGCGTCGTCCCCGACACGTCGAAGAACATGCTCCCGGTGCGCGCACCGCTGGTGGCGGTGATCTCGCAGGTGGCGTACTGCACCCCGGTCACCGTGCCCGGGCCGTCCACCGTGGCGCAGCCGGCGTTGGTGGTGGCGAAGACCACGGCGCCGGGCACCGCGGTGCCCACCGCCGTCTTCACCACCGCGACCAGCGGGTGGGTGTCACCCGGGTGCAGGTAGCCGTAGTTGTAGCCCGGCAGCTGGCCATCCAGGGTGATGTAGCCGTTCGGGTACTCCACCGGCGCGCTCACGTAGAGCTGGAACACGAAGGTGGTGACCGTGGGCGGGAAGACGAACGTCCACCCCTTGACCGGCGACGTGGCGTTCTGCGCCAGCACGTTGTTGTACTGGTAGTACGGCTGCCCCGCGGCGGTGAAGGTGGCGAAGCCGTCGGGCACCACCCCCACCGCCCCGGTACCCACGGTGACGGTGGGCTGCTGGTGGAAGAACACGCGGATGCCGCCGGGGTCGAGCGTGGTCCCGTCCACCGTGCCCATCGGCTGCTCGATCAGGTTCTGCACCGTCACGTCGAAGGTGAACTGCCCGGTTCCGCCGTTGTAGACGACGTTGCTGCTGGTGAGCTTCACGAAGACGTTCTGGCTGCCCACGATGATGTCGCCTGCCGCGCCGCCGCCGTCGGGGCCCGCGGGCTTGCAGACGACGCTGAGGGCAGCCCGGTCGGCGGTGCAGTCCATCACCTGGATGGTCACCGGGGCTGAGGGGGTGCCCGGCGCAGCGGGCGTGGGAGTCGCCATCGGGTTGGCGCGGTCGGTGCAGGCGGCCGCGGCCAGCGCCAGCAGCAGGGCGAGCGCGTGCGACGCGCGGCGGCTTCGGGGCCGCATGGGGTGCATCGCGGGGGTCCTCACGGAACGGGTGAGTGCACGGCGCGTCTCGGCGGGCGAGGGCGCAGGGCGGTACGAGCGGCGCCGGAACGTGTGTTCCGCGCCGACGCTGGGTGCTGGTGCCGCTGTTTGGTCGCCGCGCCTCGTGATCGGTGAGGCGGCGAGGAGAAAACGCCCGTGGGCTCGAGTGGCCGCGGCGGGCTGCGGCGCGGAGAGCGCCGCAGCGCCTTCCGGAGAAGTGCGCGTGCACGGCCTGGAGCGGACGTGCGCGACCAAGCTGGGTCGCTTTCCGAGTCCGCGCAAGGAAACATTAGGTGCAACGTAATCTGCTACAAGCTGACACACGTCACGGGACGTTTTGGGACGAGTTGACGCGGGCGTCGGCAGCGTCCATTCTCACCCTCGTCGAACCCCGAAACCGGAACGGACCGTGAGCGACGATCGGCAGGGAAAGCCCCCCGGAGAGGTCCCCGAGTGGGCGCTGCGCTACGACGCGGGCGAGTACCCGCTCTACGCCGTGACCGGCGACGCGGTGGCGCTGGCGCGCGACGCCGACGCCGGCGGCGCCACGCTGCGCGCGCTGGTGGTGGTGCGCGGGCGCGAGCCCTTCGCGGGGCTGGACGCGTGGCCGGGCGGCTTCCTGGACTGGGAGCTCGACCCCACCACCCGCGAGACGGCGCTGCGCGAGCTGCACGAGGAGACCGCGGTGGGCGAGGCGGAGTACCTGGAGCCGCTGGGGAGCTACACCCAGAACGGCCGCGACCCGCGCCAGTTCGCCGGGCACCCCGACGCCGAGACGGGGGAATGGGTGCCCACCGGCGCCCGCGTGGCGACCAACGCCTACCTGATGCTGATGCCGGCCCCCGCCCCGGTCACCGCGGATGCGGAGGAGACGGGCGGGGCGCACTGGACCGACGTCTACCGCTACCTGCCGTGGGAGGACGTGCGCGGCGACGCGGGCCGCCGCGCCGCGCGCGAGGTGCTGGCCGCGCTGGAGGCGTGGGCGGCGCGCGAGGGGGCCGGCGCGCGCGAGCGCATCGACGCGGTGTTCGGGTTCGGGCTGCGGGAGTGGAACGAGGAGCGGGTGGCCGAGCGCTGGCGCCTGCTGTACGACGCCCGCTTGGTCCCCGAGGCGTGCCGCGACCGCTGGGGCCGTTCCGATGGCCGCGGCTTCGGGCGCGAGATGGCGTTCGATCACCGCCGCATCCTGGCCGACGCGCTGGCGCGGGTGCGCGGCAAGATCAAGTACATCCCCAACGCCCTGCGCGCCCTGGCCGGCGACGAGTTCACGCTGGACGAGCTGCAGGCCGCCTGCGAGGCCGCCGCGGGGCGCCTGCTGCACCGCGCCAACTTCCGCCGCGCCGTGGCGCTCACCCGCGGCGACCGGCCCACGCGCACGCCGCGCATCGTCGCGGGCACGGGGAAGCGGCGGCCGCGCACCGCGGGCGAGCCCGGCGTGGCGCCCGAGGTGTTCGCCTTCCTCCCCGGCATCGTCCAGGCGCGGCTCGATCCCTCGCTGCGGCTGCCCTACCTGTCGGTGGACGGCTCCTCCGTGGACGGGGACGTTTCGGCGGAGGCGGATGACGGCGCTTGACGCGGTCTCCGCCGCGCGGTATCGTGTGTCCACGACGATCGTTCTCGTTTCGAGAATACAACGGATAATCCTTTCGATGATCGAACAGCCGCCCACCGACGACGCCGCAGCACGGGCCGAGCACCTGCACGCGGGGCTCGGGCGCTTTCCACCCGAGCTCTTCCAGTTCGACTCGCGCATCCGCACGGGATGGCTGTCGGACCGCTATTTCCTGCGCACCGCGCTGACGCTGGAGCACGCTGGGCGCGATCCGGTGGCGACGATGCAGATCTTCTCCAAGCAGAAGGGGGTGCTGGCGGGGGTGCACGAGGCCGTCCGCCTCTTCCAGACACAGCTCGCGCCAGGGTACGAGGCGCGCGACCTGGAGGTGCACACGCTGCTGGAGGGCGACGCCGTGAACCGCGGCGGAGGGGACGACTGGGAGCCGGTGATGCACGTGACCGGGTGCTACCGCGGCTTCGCGCACCTGGAGACGCCAGTGCTGGGCGTGCTCGCGCGGCGCTCGCTGATCGCCAGCAACACGCGCATCGTGGTGGACGCGGCGAAGGGGAAGCCGGTGATCTTCATGGCGCCGCGGCACGACGACTGGCGCGTGCAGACGCCCGACGGCTACGCGGCCGTGGTGGGGGGCGCGCAGAGCGTGTCGAGCGACGCGGCGGGGGCGTGGTGGGGCACGCGCGGCGTGGGCACCATGCCTCACGCGATGATCGCCGCGTTCGAGGGCGACACCGTGGCCGCGACGCTCGCCTTCGCGCGCTACCTGCGCGAGCAGGAGCCGGGCGTGGCCATCATGAGCCTGGTGGACTATGAAAACGACTCGGTGCGCACCTCGCTGGAGGTGGCCCGCGCGATGCGCGCCGAGTTCGGCGACAACGTGCTGACGGCGGTGCGCGTCGATACCAGCGAGCGCCTGATCGACGCGTCGCTGATCGGCGATCCCGAGGTGTGGGGACGCGCCCGGCTCACCGGCGTGAACCCCTACCTCGTGCGGAAGATGCGCCGCGCGCTGGACGCCGAGGGCTTCGGCTACGTGGGGATCGTGGTGAGCGGCGGCTTCACCCCGTCGAAGATCGCGCGCTTCGAGGCGGAGGGGGTGCCGGTGGTGGCCTACGGCGTGGGGAGCAGCCTGCTGGGCCACAGCGACGCCAACAGCGGCCTGCTGAACGACTTCGACTTCACCGCCGACCTGGTGAAGCTGAACGGCGAGCCCGAGGGCAAGATCGGCCGCAGCTACCGCGAAAACCCGCGCATGGTGCGCATCGACTGGTCCGCGGTGTAAGAGACGTGGAGCGAAGACTTTGCCGAGGTCGAGCCGCGATGCTGCCGCCCGTGGAGCCTCGCGCAGTTTGCGAGGCTTCTCGTAGTTGTCGCTGCGACTTCAGTCGCCGGTGAGCGGCCTTGGCGCATCGGGACGAAGAGTGAATCTGGAAGGAAGACGGAACGAGCGATTGGAGGCATGATGACCGATAGAATGGCACGGATCGGCTGGGTGGTGGACGCGCAGAACGACTTCCTTATCCCCGCGGCGGACGGCGGGCGGCTGTACGTGCACGACCTGTTCGACGGCGGGGAGGACGCGGGCGCGATCCAGATCATCCCCAACCTGGCGCGCGCGGTCGAGTGGATGCGGGCGAACTGCGACGTCATGGTCTACACCGGCGACTGGCACGCGTACGGCGACGCGGAGATCGACCCCGTTTCGCCCGACGCGACGAAGGGGACGTACCCGCCCCACTGCATGGGGATGAGCGACGACCCCGCCGAGCGCGCGGGCGCCGAGATCCACGCCAGCGTGCGGCCCGACGCGCCCATCGTCCTCCCGCGCGACGCAACGGAGGAGACGGCGCGCGAGGTGGCGCGGACGGCGATCGGCGAGCGGCGGCCGGTCTTCATCCAGAAGGACCGCTTCGACGTGTTCGAGGGCAATCCGGCCGCCGAGGCGCTGCTGCGCGAGCTGCGCACGCTGCTGGGCGGGCGGGTGGAGGTGTTCGTGGCCGGCGTGGCGCGCGACGTGTGCGTGAAGCACGCCGTGGAAGGGCTGCTCGCCCCCGTGCGCGGCTACCCGGTCACGCTCGTGACCGACGCCACCTGGGGCCTGGGGCTGGAGGAAGAGTCCGCCAGCCTCGCGCGCTGGAGCCACGACGGCGCGGCGCTGATCACCACGCGCGGCCTGGAGCTGCGCGCGGCCTGACGCGCGTCACGTCGTCCGCCAACCATTGGCGGCGCTCTGGACGGCGATGGGCCGCGCGATCGTTCGTCGCGCGGCCCCGGCGCGCACCCGCCGTTCATGGCTGCGTCGACCCGCCGACGTCGACGTGCGGCCGAGCCGACCGGCATTCATCGCAGCCGTCGAGATGGCGACGGCCGGCGGCTTCCCACCATCCAATCGATCCGCCGACCATGAACACGCACCTGCACTTTCCGCGGCCGTTCCGGCACGATCACCCGCCGGTGGTGGACACGAGCGAGCTGGAGGAGACGAACGTCAGCGCCGGCCAGCGCGCGGCGGACGCGGTGGCGGCGACGATGGGGTCGTGGCGGTTCATCATCATCCAGTCGATCATCCTGGCGGCGTGGATCGGGCTGAACGTGGTGGCGTTCGTGCGGCACTGGGATCCGTATCCGTTCATCCTGATGAACCTGGTGCTCAGCACCCAGGCGGCCTACGCGGCGCCGATCATCATGATGAGCCAGAACCGCCAGGCCGCGCGCGACCGCATGGTGGCGCGCAACGACTACGAGCTGAACCAGAAGGCCGAGGTGGAGGTCGCGGCCGTGCTGGAGCACCTGGCCGCGCAGGACCGCGCGCTGGAGGAGGTGCACCGCATGGTGGCGAACCTCTGCGCCGAGCGCGGCGTGCAGGTCGCGCCGCACACGCCGCCACCGATCCTGGACGCGGGCGCGGCCGACCCGCCGGCGCGCTGACGGGGCGGGGGCCGTCGGTCCATCCCAAATCATTTCACCCACTCAACTTGCACCGTCATGGAAGAATCGCTCAAAGACCGCATGGAAGTCGTGCAGGGCGACATCACCAAGCTCCATGTGGATGCCATCGTGAACGCCGCCAACACCTCGCTGCTGGGCGGCGGCGGGGTGGACGGCGCCATCCACCGCGCGGCGGGGCCGGGGCTGGTGCTGGAGTGCCGCACGCTGAACGGATGCCGCACGGGCGAGGCGAAGGTGAGCGGCGGCCACGGGCTTCCCGCCGCGTGGGTGATCCATACCGTTGGCCCGGTATGGCAGGACGGCGAACACGGGGAGGACGAGCTGCTGGCCAGCGCCTGGCGAAACTCGCTCAAGATCGCTGCGCAGAAGGAGTTGGATACGGTGGCGTTCCCGTCGATCAGCACCGGCGCATACCGCTTTCCGCTGGCGCGGGCGGCGGGCATTGCGGTGCGTGAGGTGGCCGCCTTTCTGGCCGGGAACCCGCATCCCCGGAAGGTGATCTTCTGCACGTTCGGCGAAGAGGCATACAGAGAATACTTGACGGCGGTGCAAGGGGCGCTTTAACTATAGCGCACACCGGAATCATTGCACTTCATTCCCACGTTATCCGATCCGGTACCGCGCGGCGCCCGGCGCGCCCGTGACCCACCCGCCGAGCCTGGAGCACACATGGACGATCTGCAGGAAGTCAAGGCGCTGCTCGACGAGATCAACGCCACGATTTCGAGCTACGATCCCGTCATGAAGGAGCGGGCGCGCGACATCCTCCTGGAGCGCGCCTTCGGTACCCGCGGCACCCGCGCCCCCGCCCGCACCGCGTCGACGGACGACGGCGAGGGCGGCGCCGCGGGCGAAGAGGCCCCGCGCCGCCGCGGCCGCCCCAAGGGAAGCACCAACGCGCGCCGCGCCAGCGGCGGCATCGGCTCGATGATCGAGCGCTGGAAGCCGGAGACGATGGCGGAGCGCGCGCTGCTGGGCGCCTACGTGCTGGCCCGCGGCCGCCCCGACCGCACCGTCACCAGCCAGGCCATCAACGCCGAGCTGAAGCGCAACGGCCTCCCGGTGCCCAACATCACCCGCGCCATCGAGAGCAACCTGCGCGCGCGCCCGCCGCTGATGGTGCAGAAGAAGAAGATGGGCACCACCCGCCAGGCGCGGAAACAGTACGCGCTGACGCAGGAGGGCGTGGACCTGGTGGAGGCGAAGCTCCGCGAAAGCTGACCCGTCCGCGCCCGTCGCCGGCCCACGAAAGCGCCCCTTCGCATCTCGCGACGGGGCGCTTCTCTTTCCGGTGATACCATCCTCCGAGGCATCGTTTCAGGCTGACACCGTCGAAAATATCTCACGCAGAGCAGCAGAGAAGCGGAGAGAAGCCGGCTGTTCTCTGCTTCCCTGCTGCTCTGCGTGAGACATTTCCTCGGCTCTTCATCAACAAACCGATCTGCCGATGCATCCGGTGGAACCGGGGATGCGTATATCCGGCGGATTACGACTTGCGGAGACGGCCGGCCATCGCTTGTTTGCCGGAGATCATCCTCCCCTTTCCCGCATCGACCCACACGCCCGTGCCCGACACCCTCCCCGGAGCCGCACCCGGAAGCGCCACGCGGGCGCCGGCCGCGCTCGTGGCGGTGTTCGGCGTGGTGGTGCTGCTGCTGGTGGCGGTGGTGCTGCTGGCCAACGAGGGCTTCCGCGAGCTGTCGAGCGCCAACCGCTGGAGCATCCACACCTACGAGGTGATCAGCGAGGCCGAGGGGCTCGCCGCCGCGCAGGCCGAGCTGGAGACGGCGTACCGCGGCTTCGGGATCACCGGCGACCCGCGCTTCCTGGAGGCGTGGCAGGCCGGCAGCCGCGACTGGGACCGCCACGCCGTGGCGCTGCAGCGCCTTACCGCCGACAGCCGCGAGCAGCAGGCGCGGGTGCGGCGGCTGCGCGCGCTGGCCGACAGCTTCCGCGCCACGCAGCGGGGGCCGATGTCGGCCTCGCCGGGCGACGCGCCGGCGCTGGCGGCGGCCCGCGCCGCGGCCGCCAGCGCATCGGCGCTCGCCGGGCGGCGCCGGCTGCGCGACGACATCCGCGCGACCACGGCCGCGCTGCAGCGCGCCGAGTTCGGGCTGCTGGCCGGCCGCGCCGAGCGGGCGCGCGCGCTGGAGCGCCGCACCCGCGCGCTGGTGTGGGTGGGCGGGGCGCTGGCCGTGCTGCTCGCCGCGGGCGCGGGCGTCCTGGTGCTGCGCCGCACCGCGCGGATGAACGAGGCCAACCGCCTCCTCCGCGCCGAGGCCGCCGAGCGCATCCTGGCGCGCCAGGCCGCCGAGCGCATGGCGCGGCAGAACGAGCTGATCCTGAACGCCGCCGCCGAGGGGATCTACGGGGTGGACGCGCACGGCTACACCACCTTCGCCAACCCCGCCGCCGCGGCGATGCTGGGCTACGCCGCCGACGACCTGCCGGGGCGCCCGTACGAGGCCACGCTCCTCTCGCGCGCCGGCGGCGAGGACTCGATCCGCGCCGCGCTGCTCAGCGGCCAGCCGCGCACCGTTTCCGACGCCGCCTTCCGCCGCGCCGACGGGGGCCGTTTCCCGGTGGAGTTCACCTGCACGCCGATCGTGGAGGAGAGCCACATCGCCGGCGCGGTGATCACCTTCCGCGACGTGACCGAGCGGCGCGAGGTGGACCGCATGAAGGACGAGTTCATCTCGGTGGTGAGCCACGAGCTGCGCACCCCGCTCACCGCCATCCGCGGCTCGCTGGGGCTGCTGGCCGCGGGGAAGGCGGGCGACATCCCCGCGCGCGGGCAGCGCATGCTCGAGATCGCGGTGCAGAACACCGACCGCCTGGTGCGACTGATCAACGACATCCTCGACATCGAGCGCATCGAGTCGGGGAAGGTGGCGATGGAGACGGGGCCGGTGAACGTGGCCGAGCTGGTGCAGGGCGCGGTGGAGGTGATGCTGCCGATGGCCGAGCGCGCCGGGGTGGAGCTGTACGCGTGGACCGAGCCGCTGCGGCTGGTGGCCGACGGCGACCGGCTCCTGCAGGTGCTCACCAACCTGATCTCCAACGCGGTCAAGTTCTCGCCCCCCGGCACGGCGGTGCAGGTGACGGTGGAGCCGACCGACGGCGAGGCGTGGTTCCGCGTGGCCGACCAGGGGCGCGGCATCCCCGCCGACCGGCTGGAGAGCATCTTCGAGCGCTTCCAGCAGGTGGACTCGTCCGACTCGCGGCAGAAGGGCGGCACCGGGCTGGGGCTGGCGATCTGCCGCAGCATCGTGGGGCAGCACGACGGGCGCATCTGGGCCGAGAGCGAGCCGGGGAGCGGGAGCACCTTCACCTTCGCCCTCCCGCTCCCGCCGGCCGAGACGCACGCCCCCGGCGGCGCCCCGCGCGAAGACGAGGCGCAGGTGGAGGCGGAGCCCGGCGACGGCAAGGTGCACGTGCTGGTGGTGGAGGACGACGCCGGCCTGGCCGGCGTGCTGGCCGAGACCTTCGAGCGGCGCGGGGTGGTGAGCCACGTGGCCGGGAGCGGCGAGGCGGCGTGGGCCGCGGCGCGCCGGCGCCACCCCCACGCGGTGGTGCTCGACATCGACATCCCCGACGGCGACGGCTTCTGGCTGGCCGAGCGCTTCCGCCACGACGCGGCGCTGCGCCACGTGCCGATCGTGGCGTATACGGCGCTCGACCTGGACGAGGCAGGGCGCGAGCGCCTGCGCGCCGCGGGGGTGGAGGTGCTCACCAAGAGCCGGGTGGCGCCGGTGGAGCTGGAGCGCCGGGTGATGGCGCTGCTGGAGCGGGAGGACGGCGCCGAAGCTTCGTGAGCGGCGGCGCGCGGATTGCTCTGATGGATGGGTAGCCATGCGTCGGTTCCGGCGGCGCGTGCACCGTTCACTCCCCGCGGCCGCGGATGTCCGCCGGCCACGGGGGAGGTGCGGCGTGGCGCGCCGCTTTTGCGTCGGGTGATGATCGATATCCGTGCGCGGCCGCGCCCGCCCGGCGGCGGCCGGGCGCGCGGCGGGGGAAAACCAGGGCCTTCCATCAGACCGATGAGCCGACGCATCCTGATCGTGGACGACGAAGACGACATCCGCGAGGTCGCGCAGATGTCGCTGGAAATGGTGGCCGGATGGGAGGTGATCGCCGCGGGGAGCGGCGAGGAGGGGCTGCGCCTGGCCGCGCGCCACCGCCCCGACGCCATCCTGCTGGACGTGATGATGCCGGGGATGGACGGCCCCGCCACCGCGCTGCGGCTGCGCGCCGACCCCGAGACCGCCGGGATCCCCGTGATCTTGCTCACCGCCAAGGTGCAGCCCGCCGACCGGCGCCGCTTCGAGGGGCTCGCCGTCGCGGGGGTGCTGGCCAAGCCCTTCGACCCGATGGAGCTGGCCAACCAGGTGTCCAGCACGCTGGGGTGGCCCGGGTGAGCTCGGCGCCTCCGCGCGTGCTGGTGGCCGGCTTCCCGGACGGGGTCGCTTCCTTCCTCGCGCGCCAGCTCCGCGGCGCCACGGTGGAGACGGCGGCCGACGCCGGGGCGGCGTGCGCCGAGCTGGCGCGCGGCGAGTGGTCGCTGCTGCTGCTGGACGGCGAGATCCCCGGCGGCGGCGCCGACGGCGTGCTGCGCGCCGGCGCGCCCGCGCCCCCCACCTTCCTCTGCCTCCCCCGCGGCGGCGGCGCGCCGCGCGCCGACCTGCAGGCGCTGGGCGTGACCCGCACCTTCTTCCACCCGCTCGACCGGCAGGCGCTGGTGCGCGAGGCCGCCGCCGTGCTCGGCACCCCGTCGGCCTCGCGCCCCGCGGCCGAGCCGGGCGCGCACCCCGCGGCGGAGGGGAAGGCCGACGCGCTGGCCGACGCGGTGCGGCAGGCGTGGGAGCGCTTCCGCGGGCCGGTCACCGCGCGGGTGGACGCGATCGAGGCGGCGGCGATCGCGCTGCTGGAGGGGGGGCTCGACGAGGAGACGCGCCGCCACGCCGAGCGCGAGGCGCACAAGCTGGCCGGCTCGGTGGGCACCTTCGGCTTCGCGCAGGGGTCGCGGCTGGCGCGCGAGGTGGAGACGCTGCTGCAGGGCTCGGCGCCGCTGGGCCAGGCCGAGGCGCTGCGGCTGAGCGACGCGGCGGTGGCGCTGCGCCGCGAGCTGGCGCGCCCGCCCTCGCCCTCCACCGCGCCGCCGCCGCGCGCGCGCCCCGCCGCCGAGCGCCCCGAGGGCGAGCCGGCGGCGCCGCCGCGCCCGCTCCCGCTGCTCCTGGTGGTGGACGCCGACGCCGAGCTGGCCGAGCGCATCGCCATGGAGGCCTCGGGGCGGGGGATGCGGGCGCGCGTGGCGGTGGACGTGGCCGGCGCGCGGGTGGCGGTGGCCGAGGAGCGGCCCGCCGCGGTGCTGCTGGACCTGGCGCTGGACCGCGAGGACACCGGCACGCTGGCGCTGCTGGCCGACCTCTCCTCCCACGCGCCGCGGGTGCCGGTGCTGGTGCTCACCGCGCGCTCCTCCTTCGCCGACCGGGTGGAGGTGGCGCGGATGGGCGGGGTGGGCTTCCTGCAGAAGCCGGTGGCGCCCGCCACCGTGGTGGACGCCGTGGAAGGCGTGCTGCAGCGCGGCCGGCAGGGGCGCGCCAGCGTGCTGGCGGTGGACGACGACCCGCTGATCCTGCACGCGGTGGAGACGCTGCTCACCCCCGCCGGGGTGGAGGTGCACACGCTGGGCGACCCGCTGCGCTTCTGGGAGGCGCTGGAGGAGGCGTGCCCCGACGCGGTGCTGCTGGACATCGACATGCCCCGGGTGAGCGGGATCGAGCTCTGCCGGGTGATGCGCAACGACACCCGCTGGAGCGCCACCCCCGTCATCTTCCTCACCGCGCGCACCGAGGCCGAGACGGTGCAGCGGGTGTTCGCCGAGGGCGCCGACGACTACGTGGCCAAGCCCTTCGTGGGCCCCGAGCTGGTGACGCGCGTGACCAACCGCCTGGAGCGCGTGCAGCTCCACCGCGCGCTGGCCGACAGCGACCCGCTCACGGGCGTGGCCAACCGCCGCCGCAGCGACGAGCTGATGGCGCAGCTCGTCCACCTGGCGGTGCGCAACCGGCAGCCGTTCTCGCTGGCGCTCCTCGACCTCGACCACTTCAAGCAGGTGAACGACCGCCACGGCCACGCCGTGGGCGACGAGGTGCTGCGGCGGGTGGCCCGCCTGCTGGAGCGCGCCTTCCGCGCCGAGGACGTGGTGGCGCGCTGGGGCGGCGAGGAGTTCGTGGTGGGGATGTACGGGATGGACAAGGACGACGGCGTGCAGCGCATGGCCGACCTCCTCGAGCAGGTGCGCGCCGAGCCCTTCGACCTTCCCGGCGCCGAGCCGCTGCGGGTGACCTTCAGCGCCGGGATCGCGCAGTTCCCGGTGGACGGCGCCGACCTGCAGGCGCTCTACCGCGTGGCCGACGCCACGCTCTACCAGGCCAAGGAAGCCGGGCGCGACCGCGTGCTCCCCGCCGGGTGGACCGCCGAGCGCCCCGACGCCGCCGAGCAGGTGGACGTGCTGGTGGTGGAGGACGACCACGCCCTCGCGCGGCTCCTGCTGCACGCGCTGGAGACGCGCGGCTACGGCGCGCGCTGGATGGAGGACGGCCGCGAAGCCGCCGACGCGCTCACCGGGAGCCGCCCGCGGCTGCGCGCGCGCGTGGTGCTGCTGGACGTGGACCTCCCCGGGATGGACGGGCACGCGGTGCTGCGCGCCCTGGCGCGCGACCGGGTGCTCGAGCGCACCAACGTGATCGTGCTCACCGTGCGCGCCCACGAGGCCGAGGTGGTGCAGGCGCTGGAGGAAGGCGCCTTCGACCACGTGAGCAAGCCCTTCAGCGTCCCCATCCTCCTCCAGCGCATCCGCCGCGCGATGAAGATGTGAGGGCGGCGGCCGTGAATCGTTCCCCGACGTCCGCATCTCCGCTCATCCGCACCACGTCCCGCCGCCTCTCGATCGACGGGACACGCCGGCGTGCGTCCCGTATCGCCGCCCCGGAACCGACGGGCGACGGGGGACGATGCCGGGCGCGCTTCCACGGATCCATCGAACGACCGATCCGCCATCCCGTCTCCCGTCGCAGGGATGGGTGATGGAACCGATTCGACTGCTGAACTTGGCGCTGGTGGTGATCGGCGTGTGCATGGCGGCCGCGCTGCTGACCATCTTCGGCCACGCGGCGCGGTCGGGGTGGCGCGAGCGGCGCGCGGGGCCGGCGCTGGAGCGCGGCCGCATCGCCCTGGCCTCGGTGGGGGTGAGCCCGCGCGTGGACCGCGCCGACGTGGCGCTGCTGAAGGCGCTGCCGCGGCGGCTGCAGGTGCGGCTGTTCGTGGAGCTGGTGCCCAGCATGGCCGGGTCGCAGCGGGGCCGGCTCACCTCGCTCGCGCACGACATCGGCCTGATCGCCGCGGCGGAGTGGATGTGCGGGAGCCGCAAGTGGTGGCGGCGGCTGAGCGGCGTGCGTCTGCTCACCGCGCTGGGCGGGGGCGACAACGTGGTGCCGGCGCTCTTCCGCGACCGCCACCCCGCCGTGCGCACCGAGGCCGCCGAGTGGGCCGGCCAGCACGGGCGCCCCGAGATCGTGGAGAAGCTGGTGTCGCTGCTGGACACCCCCGAGGCGGTGGGGAGCTGGGTGCTGAGGGACTCGCTGCTGCGCATCGGCCCGGCGTGCATCCCCGCGCTCGCGGCGTACCTGGAGACGCGCTCGGGCGCGCGGGCCGAGCCCGCGCTGGAGGTGGCCGCGGGGCTGGCCGACCCGCGCTTCGGCGCCGCCGCGGCGCGGCTGTGCGGCGACCCGCACCCGGGCGTGCGCGCCCGCGCCGCCGTGCTGGCCGGCGCCATCGGCGGCGACGCGCTGGTGCTGCGGCTGGAGTGGCTGCTGGACGACGCCGACCCCGCCGTGCGCGCGGCGGCCGCCTCGGCGCTGGGGCGGCTGGGGCACTGGCCGGTGGCCACCCGGCTCGCGCGGATGCTGCGCGACCCCGCGTGGAACGTGCGCAGCCAGAGCGCGCTGGCGATGCGGCGGCTGGGGAGCCCCGGCCTGCTCCTGCTGCGCCGCGCGCTCGACGACGAGGACCGCTTCGCCGCCGACATCGCGCGGCAGGTGCTGGACATGCCCGAGACCACCGCCGAGCGCGACCAGTCGCGATGACCGCCTACGAAGTCGCCACGTGGACGCTGGTGAAGCTGGAGTGGGCGATCCTCGTCTACTTCCTGCTGGTCAACGGCTGGTACGTGGTGCTGCTGGCCAGCGCCGGGCTGGAGATGCGCCGGCACGTCCTCCTGTCGCGCGGGCAGGCGCGCTGGAAGATGCTGGGTTCGCGTGTGGTGCCGGGGATCAGCATGCTGGCCCCCGCCTACAACGAGGCCGCCACCATCGGCGAGAGCGTGCGCGCCCTGCTGGCGCTCTACTATCCCAACCTGGAAGTGGTGGTGGTGAACGACGGGTCGAAGGACGAGACGATGGCCGTCCTCATCGACCAGTTCGACCTGGCGCCGATCCACCCGATCTACCCCCGGCGCGTCTCCTCGGCCGAGGTGGTGGCGCTCTACCGCTCGCGCACGCACCCCAACCTCGTCGTCGTCGACAAGCGCAACGGCGGCAAGGCCGACGCGCTGAACGCGGGGCTGAACCTGGCCACCGGCGACCTGGTGTGCGCCATCGACGCCGACACGCTGATCGAGCCCGACGCGCTGATCCGCATGGTGCGGCCGTTCATCGACGACGACCGGGTGATCGCGGCCGGCGGCACGATCCGCATCGCCAACGCCAGCCGGGTGGAGAGCGGGCGCGTGGTGGACACGCGGGTGCCGCGGCGGGCGCTGCCGGGGTTCCAGGTGGTGGAGTACCTGCGTGCCTTCCTCTTCGGGCGGCTGGGGTGGAACCGGCTGGGCGGCAACCTGATCATCTCGGGCGCCTTCGGCCTCTTTCGCCGCGACGCGATGCTCGCGGCGGGCGGCTACGAGCACGCGACCGTCGGCGAGGACATGGAGCTCGTGGCACGGCTGCGCCGCCGCGCCGCCGAGGCGGGCTCGGCCGGCACGGTGGCGTTCATCCCGGACCCGGTCGCGTGGACGGAGGTGCCCGAG
>DASQLJ010000866.1:0-5312 GCA_035630095.1 Longimicrobium sp. | reverse complement strand
AATTTGGAGGTTTCCAAGGTAGGAAAGGCGATGGCGATCCGGGCGTGAAGGCGATCTGGCAGGGGTGGCGCCGCTTGATGGATTTCGTCCTCGCCGCGCGCGCTCTAACCCGAGGCTGAGATGTGGGTAATGCGTAGCGCGAAGCGTGGGGAGGGGGTCGGGGGGAGGGGCCCCGCCGCCGCATGCGCCGACCTCAGCCCAACCCGCTCGGACCCCCATCCAAGTCCTTCATTCGCCGTGGATTCCGGTCCGGTGTCCACTCTACGCTCCGAACACGCCGCGCAACATTTGGCAGATTACCGTTCGGTCTATATCTTTCCCGTTCAACGCCATCCGTCTCTCCCCCGGCGCGGAAACCCCGCCGCCCGCACGGCCGTAAAGGCCTGCCGGCGCGCGGTCCTCCCTTGAACGCGGCACCTCGCATCCAGGCGCGATCCCGGCCTCATGCTGTTTTCCATCGACAACCGGCAGCAACGCGAGCTCTGGGGCCTGTCCCTGCTCTCGCTGGCCCTTCTCCTCGCGCTCAGCCTCCTTCCGCTGGAGTGGATCGGGGCGGGGGAGACCTTCCCCTCGCGCAACATCGTGGGGCCGTTCGGCAACTGGCTGCGCGCCACGCTGGTGGGCGGCCTGGGCGTGGGCGCGCTCGCCATCCCGCTGCTCTGCGGCGTGTGGGGGCTGGTGGCGTTCGACAAGCTGAGCGGCGAGCCGGCGCTGCGCTGGTCGCTGCTGGTGGCCGGGCTCGCGTTCATCGCCCCGGCGCTCGTGGCGGTGCTGGGGCGCTCGGCCTCTGCCTCGCCCGTCACCGGCGCGCTGGGGATCGCCGTCGGCGGCGGGATGGCGGGGCTGATGGGGGGGATCGGCGCCACCATCGTCCTGGGCTTCCTCTTCGCGGCGCTTTGCGTGGCCACGGTGGGGTGGAACCCGCTGCGCAGCGCCGTGCAGGGCGGCCGCTTTGCCTGGGGCCACACCCGCCGCGCCGCCGCCGCCATCCCCGTCCCCACCCTCAAGCTCCCCCTCCTCCGCGGCGACACCGCGGCGGGTGAGGACGAGGACGAGTGGGAGGACGAGGCCGAGGCCTACCGCCCCTCCGCGTCGGGCGACGACGACGACGAATGGATGGACGTGCCGCTGGACGACGAGGACGACTACGTGCCCGCGGCCGCGCCCGCGGCGCCCGAGTACGATCCCGAGGCCACCATCCCCTCGCCCGCGCCGCGCAAGGCGCCGAAGGCCAAGCCGGCCGCCGCCGCGCCGGCGCGCGACCAGCTCGCGGAGGCCGGCGACCCCACCAGCACCGACCTTCCCGCCACCACCTTCCTCACTCCCTCGCCGCCGCGCGACGACGCGAAGAACCGCGCCGAGCTCGACAAGCTGGGCGTGGTGCTGATCGAGAAGCTGGCGACCTTCAAGATCGAGGGGCGGGTGGTGGGGATGACCACCGGGCCCGTGGTCACCCAGTTCGAGGTGGAGCCCGCGCCGGGGGTGAAGGTCGCCCGCATCGCCAACCTCGAGGCCGACCTGGCGCTGGCGCTGCGCGCGCCCTCGGTGCGCATCGTGGCGCCGATCCCCGGGAAGGGCGCGGTGGGGGTGGAGGTGCCCAACCCCGCGCCCGAGATGGTGCACTTCCGCGAGGTCATCGAGAGCGCGCAGTTCCGGCAGAGCAAGGCGGCGCTCCCGCTGGCGCTGGGCAAGGACATCAGCGGCAAGCCGCTGGTGGCGGATCTCGCGCGCATGCCGCACCTGCTGATCGCCGGCGCCACCGGGTCGGGGAAGTCGGTGTGCGTCAACACCATCATCACCTCGCTGATCTACCGCCACCCGCCGCAGGCGCTCCGCTTCCTGATGGTGGACCCGAAGATGGTGGAGCTCAGCATGTACAACGACCTCCCCCACCTGCGGCACCCGGTGGTGACCGACAACAGCGAGGCCGCCTCCGTCCTCAAGTGGGCGGTGATCGAGATGGAGCGGCGTTACCAGCTCCTGTCGGTGAACGGGGTGCGCAACCTGACCGACTTCAACACCAAGGTGGACGGCGGGCAGCTCCTGCGCTCGCCCGACCCCGAGGGCGAGGAGGGCGACCCCGACCGCTGGCTGTACCGCGGCGGGCGGCTCCCCTACATCGTGGTGATCATCGACGAGTTGGCCGACCTGATGATGACCGTGCAGGGCGAGGTGGAGAAGCCGCTGGCGCTGCTGGCGCAGAAGGCGCGCGCGATCGGCATCCACCTGATCCTGGCCACGCAGCGCCCGTCGGTGAACGTGATCACCGGGCTGATCAAGGCCAACTTCCCCAGCCGCATCGCCTTCCGCGTCTCCAGCAAGGTCGACTCGCGCACCATCCTCGACCAGAACGGCGCCGACGCGCTGCTGGGCAACGGCGACATGCTGCTGATGCCGCCCGCCAGCAACGAGCCGATCCGCGTGCAGGGCGCCTACCTCTCCACCGAGGAGACGGAGCAGCTCATGGCGTGGTACCGCCAGCGCAAGGAGGAGCGCGAGGCGGCGGGGCTGGAAGAGGCGATCCGCGGCGAGAAGGACATCATGGAGGAGGTGCGCGCGCACGAGGGCGACCCCGACGAGCTGGAGGCCGGCGACGACCCCGCCGACCGCGACAAGCTCTTCCGCGAGGCCGCCATGCTCTGCGTGCAGCACCAGGGCGGGTCCACCAGCCTGCTGCAGCGCCGCCTGCGCATCGGCTACGGCCGCGCCGCGCGCATCATCGACCAGCTCCACACCGCCGGCGTCCTGGGCGCCCCCGACGGCTCCAAGCCCCGCGACGTGCTGGTGGACATGATCGCCCTCGACCACATCGCGCCGGAGGGTTGAGGGCGCAGCCAACGATGGAAGATCCGGAGACTTCGAGGTGCAGAGCCTTCGCCCGCGCCCCAGCCGGTCCGTGGAGATCGTGATGCCGACGGACGTGACCGACACCCTGAACGAGCTCGCCGAGGCGCGCGACATGCCGTTCGAGGCGCTGGTGCGATTGTACGTCGGGCAGGGGATGCGGCAGGACGTGTCGAAGCGGTGGGGCGAGCGTGGCGGCAATGTGGATCCACGGCTGGAGGATCCTGCCTGACTACGGGCCTCGGCGTGGGAATTTGCGACTGAAGTCGCGGCTACAACGGCACACAGTCCGCCTTCGCGGACTTCACGACCATTCTCTCGGCGCCGAGATCATCAACCAGGATCCCTGGCTTTCTTCCAACCGCCGCCTTCCCTTTCGGCCTTCCCTCCCCATGACCGACTTCTCCGTTGGAGCGCCGCTGAACGGCACCAAGCTGCGCATCATCCGCTTCGCGATGCTGGCGGGGCTGCTGATGTTCGCCGGGGTCGCGTACTACATCCGCTCCAACCAGCCGGCGGACATGCCGCCCCCCGCCTCCGATCTCGCCGCCATTCGCTACGTTGCGTTCGGCATGTGCGCGCTGGCGCTGGTGGCGACGTGGGTGCTGCGCGGCGTGCGGCAGCGCGCGGCCTTGGACAAGCGCGGCACGCTCGGCCTGATCGGCACGGCGTTCGGCGAGGCGGCGGCGCTGCTGGGCATCGTCTACTACTTCATCGGCGGTGACGACTTCCTGCCGTTCGCCGTGGGGCTGCTGGTTTTCCTCCTCTCGTGGAGCCTCCTTCCGGCGGATCCCGAGGTGGTGTAGCCGCGTCTTGGGCCGCACGCCGTCCGCTGAAGGTCGCTCCTGGAGCCCCGCCGCCGGCTTCTCCCCCGTCCTGATCCGCCGAATGCGAACCCGCCTCGCCGTCATCCTCCTGGCCGCGCTGCCGCTCGCCACGCCCGCCGCCGCGCAGGACCCGCAGGCGCGCGCCCTGATCGGCGCCGCGCTCACCTCCTCCGCCGCCCGCACCCTCGCGGTGGACGGGTACACGCTCACCGGCACCGGGATCGGCGGGCGCATGGTGGTGGAGGTGCGCAAGTTCCCGGGCGCGCCGGGGAGCTTCCCGCGCTGGGGGTCGCGGGTGGCCGAGAGCCACCTGGGGACGGACGGCGAGGGGACGGTGCGGGGCGCCCTGCGGTTCTGGCTCGGCATCGAGACGCTGCTGGACCGCGGCCGCAACCGCGCCGGGCCCATCGGCAAAGACACGGTTCATGGCCGGCGCGCCTACGTGATCTCCTTCAGCGACGTGCGCGACCTGGAAGACGGCCCGCGCGCCGCGACCCCGATTTCGGCGCGCGTCTGGCTGGATTCCGCCACGCTCGTCCCCCTTCGCATCAGCAACCACGGCGACCTTCCGGGCGATGCCGTCGCCGCCCCCGCCACCGTCACGCTCACCCTCTCCGACTACCGTCCAGCGGGACGGCTGTTGATCCCGCACCGCATGGTGTTCGTCCACGGCGGCGCGGTCCCGGCGATCCCCGCGGCGGAGATCCCAGGGCTGCGGGCGCACCTGCAGCGGCTGCGCGCGCGTGCGGCGGCCGCCACCGGCGCGGCGCGCGACCCGCTCCTCCCCCAGATCCTGGTGACGGAGGCGATGGTCACGGGGAAGCCGCCGGAGGTGGTGATCGAGGTGTCGTCCGTCGCCGTCTCCCCGCGGACGCGCTGACGGGGGAGACGAACCCATGGCATCCGGTATCCCGTGACCGAAACCCACATGGCCACCGGGGAACGCCCCGGTCTCGCGCGCAAGCTCGGCGCGTTCGACGCGACGATGATCGTGATGGGCGGGATCATCGGCTCGGGGATCTTCGTGAACCCGCACGTGGTCGCCCAGCGCGTGCACTCGCCGGCGCTGATCGTGGGCGCGTGGGTGGCCGGCGGGGCGATCGCCCTCGCCGGCGCCTTCGTCTATGCGGAACTGGCGGCGCGGCGGCCGCAGGTGGGCGGGCAGTACGCCTACCTGCGCGACGCCTATCACCCGGCCGTGGCCTTCGTCTACGGCTGGGCGCTGCTGCTGGTGATCCAGACGGGCGGGATGGCCGCGGTGGCCGTCACCTTCGCCCGCTACTTCCGCGAGCTCACGCACGTGCCGCTGGGCGAGCCGGTGGTCGCCGCGCTGGCGCTGGGGATCCTCGTGGCGATCAACTGCGTGGGCGTGCGCGCCGGCAGCAGCGTGCAGAGCGCGCTGATGGTGCTGAAGATCGTGGCGATCCTGGCGCTGGTGGCCGCCGGCCTCTTCTTCGCCGGGCGGCCGCCGCCGGCGCCGACCGTGGCTGCCGCGGCACGGGCGGGGCCGGACGGGCTCCTCTCCTTCGGCGCGGCGATGACGCCGGTGATGTTCGCCTACGGCGGCTGGCAGACGGCCAGCTTCGTGGCCGCCGAGATGCGCGACCCGCGGCGCGACCTGGCGCGCGGGCTGCTGATCGG
>DASQLJ010000865.1:0-3614 GCA_035630095.1 Longimicrobium sp. | reverse complement strand
ACCGTCTGCCCCACGTCCACGTTGCGCTCCACCACCACGCCGTCGATCGGCGCGTAGATCTGCGTGTAGCCCAGGTTTCGCCGCGCGCGCTCCAGCCCGATGTTCGCGGAGCGGACGTCGGCCTGCGCGGCGGAGAGCCGGTACTGGTAGCCGGCGAACTCCTCGGCGGTGATCACCTTGCGGTCGACCAGCGGCTTGTTGCGCTCGAAGTCGCCCTGCGCCTGGCGCAGCCCGGCCATGGCGCGGGCCACGCCGGCCTGCGCGTCTTCCACCGCCTGCTGGGCAAGGGTGGGGTCGATGCGCGCCAGGAGCTGCCCCTTCTTCACGCGATCGTTGAAGTCGGCGTAGATCTCGTTCACCTGCCCCGACACCTGGGTGCCCACCTGCACGGTAGTCACGGCCTTCATGGTGCCGGTGGCCGAAACGGTGGAGCTCAGGTCGCCGCGGACCACGGCGGCCAGGCGAAACTCCTGCGCCTCTTCGCCGCCGTTGCGGCCGGCCAGGAAGAAGGCCGCGGTGGCGAGCACCAGGACGGCGATGGCGGCGATGCGAATGGTCTTCATGGGTTCTCTCGGCTTGTCCGGCCCCCGGCGTGCCGGGGCGTTGCGTACGCAGCCCGGCGAACCGCCCCGCGCGGTCCCCGGATCTGCCGACGACGAGTATACCGGCGCCGCGCCGCCCGCGGGCCCCCCGCGCGGATGACCTGCACCGGGGCGTTTTGAACTGCACGGGAGACGACATGAAGGCTTCCGGCGGGGGCCCGGTGGAGGGGGACGCGGGGTCAGGCCTCGCGCAGTAATTCGGTTTCGTGAAGGGCGGCTGAAGCCGCAGGCTAGGACAATGGGAAGCCTCGCAAACTGCGCGAGGCTGGACGATTGCTCCGCGGCGGGACCCATCACCCAGCCCCCATGGAACAGCTGAAACGGCTGTTGGGGATTACGATCGTGAGGAGATGCTGGGGGACGATACGGCGGCGGCGTTCGTTCGCGGCGCGGTGCACGTGGTGGCGCCGCAGGTGCAGTTCATGCGCGCACGCCTGCCGCGGGCGCGGAGGCGTGCGTACCATGCGCGGGTGGATGGGTGCGCGGGTGCGCGCCCGCACCGGATCATGACGGGATGGATGTGACGTGACCTCGACCCGCACCACCTCGGCCCAGCCCCCGGGCGACGCGCCGGAAGAGACCGCCAGCCTGCGGCGCGGCGAGCTGCTGGCCATCGCCCTGTTCTGGCTGTTCCTGGCGCTGCTCACGGCCGCCAACCGGGTGCTGGAGCCGCGGCGCCCCGGCCTCTCGCCGGGGCTGCCCACCGGCCCCATCGGGATGGCGGTGGCCGAGTCGCTGGTGTGGATGCTGGTGACGCCGCTGGTGTTCTGGATCAGCCGGCGCTTCGTGTCGGGGCGGCACAACCGCGTGGCGCGCATCGTCCTGCTGTTCGCCGGCGGGATCGCCGTCTCGATCTTCGTGGACCTTGCGCTCGACTTCATCCGCGTCTACGTGCTGAACCTGCGCTTCCGCGGGCGGCAGGGGTTCGATCCCTGGCGCAGCCTCACGCGGCTCTGGTTCATGCGCGAGATGGTGGTCTACTGCGGGATCGTGGCCGCCGGGCTCGCCCGCGACTACTTCTGGCGCTACCGCGCGCGGCAGGAAGAGGCCGTGCGCCTGCAGGCCGAGACCGCGCGCCTCCAGGCGCAGCTCGCCGAGGCGCGCCTGGCCACGCTGCGCACCCAGCTCGACCCGCACTTCCTCTTCAACACGCTGAACGCCGTGAGCGCGCTGGTGGAGCGCGACCCGCGCGGGGTGCGGCGGATGATCGCCCGGCTCAGCGAGCTGCTGCGGCACTCGCTCGAGGGCGCGGCCGAGACCGAGGTCACCCTGGGGCAGGAGCTGGCGTTCGTGGACAAGTACCTGGAGATCATGCGCATCCGCTTCCAGGGCACGCTCGAGGTGGAGCTGCGCGTGGACGACGACGTGCGCGAGGCGCTGGTGCCCAACCTGGTGCTGCAACCCTTGGTGGAGAACGCGGTGAAGCACGGCGTGGGGAGGCTGCGCGGGGCGGGGAAGATCCAGATCGCCGCGCACCGCCGGGACGGGCGCGTGGTGCTGCGCGTGCGCGACAACGGCCCGGGGCTCGCCGCCGACCCGCGCGACGGCGTGGGCCTGCGCAACACGCGCGAGCGCCTGGCCCAGCTCTACGGCGACGCGCAGTCGCTCGACCTGCGCCCGGCAGAGGGCGGCGGGACGGAGGCCGAGGTGTCGCTCCCCTTCCACACGCGCGGCGACCTGCACACGCGCGGCGTGAGCGCCGGCGCGGAGGACGCGCGATGAGCGGCGCGCGCACCGTCCGCGTGCTGATCGCCGACGACGAGCCGCTGGCCCGGGCGCGGCTGGAAGACCTGCTGCGCGGCGAGCCCGGCGTGGAGATCGTGGGCACCGCGGCCGACGGCGACGAGGCGGTGGAGCAGATCGAGGCGCTGCGCCCCGACCTCGTCTTCCTGGACGTGCAGATGCCGGGGAAGACGGGCGTGGAGGTGGTCCGCGCCGTCGGCCCCGAGCGGATGCCGGCCACCATCTTCGTCACCGCCTACGACCAGTTCGCGCTGCAGGCGTTCGAGCTCGCCGCGGTGGACTATCTCCTGAAGCCGTACGACGACGAGCGCTTCGAGCAGGCGTTCGGCCGCGCGCGCCGCCAGGTGGAGCTGGCCGAGGTGGGGAAGCTCACCGAACGCCTGCTCACGCTGCTGCAGGGCGGCGCCGTCCCCGGACTCCAATCGACGCTGTCGGGCACGACGTCGCCGGCCGCGCCCGTCGCGAATCCCGTGGAGGCGCCGCGGGAGCGCATCGCGCCGGTGGAGCGGATCGCGGTGGAGATGAAGGGGCAGGTGCGCGTGGTGCCGGTCACCCAGATCGAGTACATCACCGCCAGCGGCCCCTACGCCGAGATCCACACGCACGAGCGCGGCTACGTGATCCGCGAGCGGATGCAGGCGCTGGAGGAACGGCTCGATCCCGCGCACTTCCTGCGCATCCACCGCTCGGTGATCGTGCGGCTGGACCTGATCGACGCGCTGCTGCGCGCCGGCGGCGGCGACTACGCGGTGCGCCTGAAGAACGGCGTGAAGCTCAAGGTGAGCCGCACGCGCGTGGAAGAGCTGGAGCGGCGGATGGGGGTGGGGCGGTAGGGTCGGGCGCGCGCCTCCCGGACCGTCAACGTCCGAGCGACGGCAGGTCGAGTCTGGATCATCCAGGAGCCCGGCACACGTCGGTGCCGTGGATCCGGTGCGCCCACGCCCTCGCGCACCGGATCCACGCACCCGTTGAAACGCACCTGTCGGTACCTGCCTGAGATCAGGTTCTTCGTCGATTTAGTTGCAGCCTGTCTCTCGCCCGCTGCTCGCGCCGATCCCGTCGACGAGTGACTGCAGGTGGCGCTCGCGCTGAGTATCGAAAGTTTTCACGGAGACCCCCTGCACTCTTTCGGCAGCGCGGCAGGCCCAGGCTGTCCAACGGATCGATCAAGGGGTCACGAGGCGAGTCCGGCCGCCGTGCACGCCTTCCGCATCGACGGAAGGAGGACGATCATTCGCCCGCCTCCACGAGGCCGAGGTGACGCATGGA
>DASQLJ010000864.1:0-4698 GCA_035630095.1 Longimicrobium sp. | reverse complement strand
TGACGTAGCGCACGGGGTTGAACTCGGGGATGTGGCGCGCCCCCAGCCCCTCGATCAGCGCCACGGCACGCCCGAAGTACGTCATCTCGCCGGTGAGCACCACCGGCCAGTCGTACAGCAGGCGCATCACCTCGTCGGCGAGCGCGGCCTGCATCTCGTCGAGCCCGGCGCCGCGCTCCGTCATCTCCAGGATCAGCCCCACCAGGCGGCGGATCGTCTCGCGCTCGGTGTCGGGCTCCACGATGCCCAGCGAGAAGAAGCCTTCCACCACGCGGTCGGCGTCGCCGCCCACGGCGGCGAGCGCGGTGTGCACCAGGTGGCGGCGCATCACCGGGTCCACCTCGATCACCATCCCGAAGTCGAGCAGCACCAGCGCGCCGTCGTCCTGCACCAGCAGGTTGCCGGGGTGCGGGTCCGCGTGGAAGATGCCGTCCACCAGCATCATCTGGATGTAGGCCTCCACCACCGCGTCCACCACGCGCTCGGGGTCCACGCGGCCGGCGCGCACCAGCGCGTCGATCTGGTCCACCCGCGTCCCCTCCACGAACTCCAGCACCAGCGCGCGCTGGTGCACCATCCCGTCCACCACCTCGGGCACGATCACGCGCGGGTTGCCGGCGAAGCGCTCGCCGATCGCCCTGGCGTACGCCGCTTCCTTGCGAAAGTCCATCTCGTCGGCGATGCGGCGCTCGAACTCGTCCAGCGCCACGTGCAGCCCGCGGAACTGCGGGTGCGTCCACCAGCGCTCCACCCGCGCCAGCACCGCGCGCACGAAGCGGACGTCGTGCGCCACCACCGCCTCCACCCCCGGCCGCAGCACCTTCACCACCACGTCGCGCCCCTGGTGCCGGGCGCGGTAGACCTGCCCCAGCGACCCGGCCGCCAGCGGCTCGCGCTCGAACTCGTCGAACACCTCGTCCACCGGCGCGCCGTACGCCCGCACCAGCTCCGCCTCGATCTGGCCGAAGGGCACGCACGGCACGCGGTCGGTGAGCGTGCTCAGCGCGCCCAGGTACGGCTCCGGCACCACGTCGGGGCGGGCGCTGAACACCTGGCCGATCTTCACGAACGTGGGGCCCAGCGTGGGGATCGTCTTCGCCAGCCGCTCGGCACGGCGCCGGTGAAAGCCCGGGCCGCGCCGCGCGGGCGAGCCCCAGAGCACGAAGCCGCGCCGGTCGCGCGCGAACGACAGCGCGAACGGAAGCAGCCGGACCAGCAGGAACAGTGTGCGCATCGGGGACTCGTGCGTGAACGAAGGCGCACCGCGGCGCCAAGGCCGGGTGCGGCATCTTCATACCCGCGTCGCCCGCGCCTGTTCGCGGGAGTGGGTTAGGCGAGCGGCGGCGGGAATTGCTTCCGAGCCTCTTGACCTTTCGGTGACTTCAGCGCTGTGTTAGGCACTGAGCGTCCGATTCCAGGGGAGACAAATGGACTACATCGACCGGATCACCATCAACCCCGCGGTCCGAAGCGGAAAGCCGTGCATCCGCGGATTGCGGATCACGGTTCAAGACGTGCTGGAGTACCTCGCCTCAGGGATGACCGAGGAAGAGATTCTGGAGGACTTCCCGTACTTGGAGCGCGAGGACATTCGGGCATCGCTCGCATACGCAGCAGACCGGGAACGGCGGCTCTTCGCTGGTCCTGGGCTGTGAAGCTCCTGTTCGACGAGAACCTCTCTCCCAAGCTCGTCCGGCTCCTCTCCGACGTGTACGTCGGTTGTAGTCACATACACATGCTCGGACTGGGCCGGGCGGAGGACGTGGAGATCTGGGATTTCGCTGCTGCGGAAGGATGGACCGTCGTTTCGAAGGATGCGGATTTCGCACAGCGTAGCATGCGGTTCGGCCCTCCGCCCAAAGTGATCTGGATGCGGGTCGGCAACTGCTCGGTCTTGGACTCCGCCGCGTTGCTTCGCGAACGGTACATCGTCATCCGACGCTTCCATGAAGACGCTGATGCCGCCCTGCTAAAGCTAGGGTGATGAACCACGAAATCGGGCCCGGAGGAAGCGTCCTCCGGGCCCGATGTCCGTTCACGGCTCGGCGCTCAGTCCGCCAGGCCGAGGAACTCGCGGACGGTGCCGAATAAGCCCGCCTGCGGGGCGGTGCAGTGGAAGGCCAGCATCTCGCCCTTCCGGTTCGCCGTCACGCCGGGGAGGATGACGGATGCGATGCGGGTGCCGGTGCCGGGCTCGCGCGTGCCGCGGAGCTGGATGGCGTTGGCGCCGAGCTGCCCCGCGCGGCGCCTGGCCGCGCGGACCATCTGCGACTCGTCGGTCATGTCCGCGTCGCCCGAGGTGTTGATGATGGCGAGGCGCTCGCAGCTCCCGGGGATCGAGTCTTCGGAAAGGAAGACGCGCACCTCCTGCTCGGGAACCGGCGCGCGGTTCTGGCGCGGGCCCAGCAGGGTGGCGTTGGCGGTCACGCACGCGCCCAGCGCGAGCGGCGCGGCCAGCACGGCAGCAAAGGTGGAAAACCGCATCGGTGTGGCTCATGGATCGAGGTGATGTCCATCGGCGGCGGGCTCGGCGCCCGGCACGCGCCACTCTGGATGGGCAACGGCCGTTCCGCGCGCCGGGTGACATCTACCGAAGATGTAAGTAGTTGTGGCACTTTTGATTAGATGATTGGTCGACGGAGCGCGAGGAGTTCGCCTCGTCCCCAATACGGGAGAAAGCCTGTCACTCAACGCAGACACTGCGGCAATCGGAGAAACAACGAAGGGCGCGGATACGGATCGCGAAAAGTCGGTGCCGGGGCCTGAAACGGAAGAGCGGGGTCCGGGCGTGTCCCTCCGCTGCGCTCCGGGCCGGGCTTCGCGCGCCGTAGGCAACGATACCGCCGTTGCCAACGGCGCCGAGCCGCCGCCGCGCCAGGCCCTCGCCGTGGATCCGGAGGATCGGCGCGGGCGCGCCGGCGTCTCGGCCCTGCGGGCGCGAATCCCTCACGCAACCGCCCGTCACGTAACGGAGTTCGTGCGATGCGTATGAGTCGGATGGAGTAGATGGTAATGGTGAGACCGATTAGAGGACGGCGCAACGGTGGGATCGACAGCGGGGGACAGCTTTCGAGCGGCGAAACGTGTCAGGATCCCGCGCCGCCCCGCGTGAGCCGCCAGAGCGCGACGGCGCCCAGTAGCGCGCCGGAGGCCTCGAGCGCGATGAAGGCGAACAGCATCGGCTCGGCGCTGCCGTCCGCGAGGAAGCCGACCAGCCGCCCGGCGACGATCCCGCCGAAGCCGGCCGCCTGCGCGAACAGCGCCGGCCGCAGCCACGCGTCCCGCCGCGCGGCGGCGAAGAAGAACACGGCAAGGCCGATCTCCAGCCCGCCGTAGAACGAGCGGATCTCGGTGGCCGCGGCGGGGCGGGTGAGCTCGATGCCCACGATGCCCAGCAGCGACGGCCGCACCAGCAGCGGCACCCCGAAGCCGAGCACGCCGATCCCCGCCAGCACCAGGGAGATCCGGGCCAAACGCGTGGGGCTCATCATCCCTCCCTTTAGCAGCCCAGGACGGCGCAGTCGCGCTCCTTGAAGCCGCGCGGCTCGATCTGCACGGTCAGGTGGTGCAGGCCGAAGCGCTCGTGCAGCAGGTCGTGCACGTCGGCCAGGATCTCGCCCGAGACGCGGCGCTCGTCGCGGCCGCCCACCACCACGTGGCAGCTCAGCGCCTCCAGGCCGCTGGTGATGGTCCACACGTGCAGGTCGTGCACGGCCTCCACGTCGGGCACCTCCAGCAGCGCCGCGCGCACCGCCTCCACGTCGATGTGCGGCGGCGCGCCCTCCAGCAGCACCCCCAGCGAGTCGCGCAGCAGGTGCCAGCTGCTCCAGATCACCAGCACGCCGATCAGCACCGACACCGCCGGGTCGGCCCACTGCCAGCCGAACCACCACACCAGCAGCCCCGCGGCGATCACCCCCACGTTCCCCGCCGCGTCGGTGAGCAGGTGCAGGAAGGCGCCGCGGATGTTCAGGCTGTGCGCGCTCCCGGCGTGCAGCAGCCACGCGCCGATCACGTTCACCAGCAGCCCGCCGATCGCGATCCACGTCACCAGCAGCCCCGCCACCGACTCCGGGTTCTGGAAGCGTTGCCAGGCCTCGAAGAAGATGTAGAGGGAGATGCCGATCAGCGTGGCCGCGTTGGCCAGCGCGGCCAGGATCTCGGTGCGGTGGTAGCCGTAGGTGCGCTGGGTGGTCGCCGGCCGCCGCGCGATCCACACCGCGAACAGCGCCAGCGCCAGCGCGGCGACGTCCGACAGCATGTGCCCGGCGTCGGCCAGCAGCGCCAGGGAGTTGGCCATGTACCCGCCCACCACCTCGGCGCCAAGATACGCCACCTGCAGCACCAGCGTGAGCACCAGCCGCCGCATCGTGTCCGACGAGGTGGGCGCATGCGCGTGCGAGTGGCCGTGCGAGTGGCCGTGGCCGTGCGAATGTCCGTGGTGGTGGTGCCCCGCGCCCATTTCGATCGTCAGTAGAGCAGAAGTCGGTTCGCCCCGGCCGCCGCCGGAGCCGCATCCATCCGGTACCCCATCCATCACGAAGGGGGCGCGCGACGTTCGTCACGCATCCCCCTGAAGATACAACGGAACGGCTACGCCGCGCGCGAGTCGACCGCCGAAGGCTCGTCCTGCCGTACCGCGCGGATCCCGCGCACCAGCAGCACGATGCCGGCGGCGATCAGCGCCAGGCTCAGCAC
>DASQLJ010000863.1:0-3185 GCA_035630095.1 Longimicrobium sp. | reverse complement strand
CTGTACTTGCCCAGCAGCACCTGGAAGGCGCCCAGCAGCACCATGTACAGCGTGGCCCCCTCGCTCCGTCCCAGCGCCTGCAACCGCTCCAGCAGCTCCGGGGAGAGCTCCACCGAGACCGTCGCGCCCCGGTACGTCTGCACCGGCGGGCGGGGGTGGTCGGTGGGCAGCTCCAGCAGCTCCGGCGCACCCGCCAGCCGCTCCCGCCAGTACGAGAGCTGCCGATCCAGGGTCTCGCCCTCCACCTGCTCGCGCTGCCACGCGGCGTAGTCCGCGTACTGCACCGCCAGCTCCGGCAGCGGCGACTCTCGCCCCTCGCGGTACGCCTCGTACAGCGCCGAGAGCTCCCGGTAGAGCACCCCCATGCTCCACCCGTCGCTGACGATGTGGTGCATCGAGAGGAGCAGCACGTGCTCTTCCTCGCCCACCCGCAGCAGCGCCGCACGGAAAAGCGGGCCCGCCGAGAGGTCGAAGGGCCGCGCCGCCTCGTCACTGGCCCGGCGCCCGACCGCCGCCTCGCGATCCGCCTCGGCCAGCCCGGAGAGATCGTCGAGCGGCAGGGCGAACCCGCCGAAGGGCGCGATCACCTGCACCGGCGAGCCATCCGCCTCGCGGAAGATGGTTCGCAGCGCCTCGTGGCGCCGGACGATCTCGCCCAGCGCCCGCTCCAGCGCCCGCTCGTCCAGCACCCCCCCCAGGCGCCATGCCACGAGGACGTTGTAGACGGCGCTTCCCGGCTCCAGCCGGTTGATGAACCAGAGCCGCTCCTGCGCGAACGACAGCGGCAGCGCCCCCGTGCGCTCCGCCGGCACCACCGCGGGCAGCACCGGCAGCTCCGCGCGGCGCATCTCCTCCACCCGCCCGGCCAGCTCCGCCACCGTGGGTCCCTCGAAGAGCGCCCGCAGCGGCAGCTCGACGGAGAACACCGCGCGCACCCGTGAGACCACGCGCGTGGCCAGCAGCGAGTGCCCCCCCAGGTCGAAGAAGTTGTCGTGCACCCCTGCGCGCTCCAGGCGCAGCACCTCCGCCCAGATCCCCGCCAGCACCTCCTCCACCGGCGTCCGCGCCGCCACGTACCGTTCCTCCGCCGACGCGAGATCCGGCGCCGGCAGCGCCCTGACGTCCAGCTTCCCGTTCGGCGTCACCGGCAAGCGCTCCAGACCCACGATCGCGGCCGGCACCATGTACTCCGGCAGGCTCCCCCGCAGGTACGCGCGCACCTCCTCGGCCTCCACCTCTCCCACCACGTACGCCACCAGCCGGGGCTCGCCCGGCACGTCCTCCCGCACCACCACCCGCGCTTCGCGCACCGCCGCATGCGCCGACAGCGCGCTCTCCACCTCCCCCGGCTCGATCCGGAACCCGCGGATCTTGACCTGCTCGTCCAGGCGCCCCACGAACTCCAGCTTCCTCTCCCCCCGCCACCGCAGCCGGTCGCCGGTGCGGTACATCCGCGCACCCGGCTCTCCCGAGAACGGGTCGGGGACGAAGCGCTCCGCCGTCAGCCTGGGCCGATCCAGGTAGCCGCGCGCCACGCCGCCGCCGCTCACGTACGCCTCGCCCGGCACGCCCCGCGGCACCGGGCTCAGGGCAGCATCCAGCAGGTAGATCCGCTGGTTCCCCGTCGCATGTCCCAGCGGAACGGTCAGCGCGCCCTCCGCGACGTGCTCCACCTCCTCGTACAGGCAGAACGTGGTCGTCTCCGTGGGCCCGTACATGTGCAGCAACCGCCGGGGCCTGCCGGCTTTCAGCAGCCGCCGCACGCTGTCGGCGTCCACGGCCTGCCCCCCGAAGAGCACCTCGCGCAGCGGCGCGAAGATGTCCGGCTGCTCGCGTGAGAGCTGGTTCAGCAGCGCGGTCGTCAGGAAGATCGTGGTGACGCGCTGCTCGCGGAGCGTCTCGCGAAGGGCGGGGGGAGAGAGGAGCACGTCCTGGGGGATCCCCACCAGGGTGGCCCCGTTGAGGAGGGCGCCCCAGGCTTCGAAGGTCAGCGCGTCGAAGCCGGCGTTCGACGCCTGCGCGACGTGGTCGCCCGGGCGCAGCTGCACGTAATCGGTCTCGACGACGAGCTGGACGACCTGGCGGTGGCCGACCATGATGCCCTTGGGACGGCCGGTGCTGCCGCTGGTGTAGACGATGTACGCCAGGTTCTCGGCCGTCGCCCCGCTGCGAGGCGCTTCGATCGGCTCCGACGCGATCGCGTCGGCGGCCCGGTCGAGGTGGACGACGTCCAGGCCGCCCGTCTCCACCACCCCCGCCAGGCCGCTGCGGCTGAGCAGCACGCGAACGCTGCTGTCGTCCAGCATGAGGCGCAGCCGTTCGGCCGGATAGCCCGGGTCCAGCGGCACGTAGCAGCCGCCCGCCTTCAGCACGGCCAGGAGCGCGACGATCAGCTCCGCGCTCCGCTCCAGCAGCACGCCCACGCGCGCTTCGGGTCCCACGCCCAGCCGGACGAGGTGGTGCGCCAGCCGGTTGGCGCGCGCGGCCAGCTCCTGGTACGTCAACTCCGCTCCGCCCCAGACCAGCGCCACGGCACCGGGCCGCTCCCGCACCTGCGCCTCGAAGAGCTCGTGGATGCACACGCCCCGCGGGTACGGCCGCTCCGTCCGGTTCCACGCCTCCAGCACGAGCGCGCGCTCCGCCTCGCCGAGCAGATCCATCCGCGAGAGCCGCACGTCCGCGTCGGCGGCGACCTGCTCCAGCACCCGCGCCAGGTGGCCGAGCATCCGGTCGGCCGTGCCGCGCTCGAAGAGGTCGGTGCTGTAGTCCAGCCCGCCACGCAGGCCCCGGGCGGTCGCCGCGAGCACCAGGGAGAGATCGAACTTGGCGCTCGCGAGCTCCGCCGCGACTCCGCTCACCTCCAGCCCCGGCAGAGCGGCTCCCCCGCCCTCGGCGTTCTGCAGCGCGAACATCACCTGGAAGAGCGGCGTGTGGCTCAGCGTCCGTTCCGGCCGCAGCTCGGCCACCAGGCGCTCGAAGGGCACCTCCTGGTGCTCGTACGCGCCGAGCGTGACCTCCCGCGCCCGCCGCAGGGTCTCGCGGAAGCTCGGGTCTCCCGAGAGGTCGGTGCGCAGCACCAGCGTGTTGACGAAGAAGCCGATCAGCTCCTCGACCTCCTTCCTCGTCCGCCCCGCGATCGGGCTGCCCACGACGACGTCCTCGCTCCCGCTGTACTTGCCCAGCAG
>DASQLJ010000862.1:0-3672 GCA_035630095.1 Longimicrobium sp. | reverse complement strand
TTGCTTCCACGGCATTTCTCTCCTTTTGCCCAGGTGAGATCACTTCTGCCGTGTCAATCATCCTCCCGGTCTGCCGTGTCAACAATCTACCCGGTCTGGACCGTCTCGGCCCTGCGGGCGCGAATCCCTCACGCAAACCGCCCGCTGTCTGCGGAACGGAGTTCGTGGGATCGGTATCAGTCCAGATAGTCTCGTCGAGGGCGCTCCGGGCAAACCAAACCTGCTTGCGCATCTATCAAGATGCCTGCCGGGAGACGGCGCGAGGCCGAAGCATCGCGGGGCTCGAATCACCGGCCGCGAGCGGCATGGCCACAACTCGGCCTACGCAGCCACCGGCGCCGTCACGTACGCCTCCAGCTCCTCCGCGCGGTGCTCGGCGGTGTGGGCGGCGAGGATGCGCGCGCGGGCGGCGTGGCCGATGGCGCGGCGGTCGTCCTCGTGCGTGGAGCGCAGGATCTCGACGACGTCCTCGGTCGATTCGGGGAGGAGGATCTCGGCGCCGGGGGTGAAGAAGTGGTCCAGGCCGTCCCAGCGGTCGCTGATCATGGCCGCGCCGCACGCCGCCGCCTCGAACAGGCGCACGCTGGGCGACCAGCCGGCGGCCACCATGTCGGCGCGGGTGGCGTTGAGCTGCCAGGCGGCGCTGCCGTAGAAGGTGGGGTGGCGCTGCGGCGGCAGGTGGTGCACGTGCTTCACGTTCCCCGGCCACACCAGCTCCGCCGGGTACTGCGGCCCCGCCACGATGAACCGCTTGCGCGGCATCCGTTCGGCCACGTCCAGTAGAAACCTTTCGATCACCGGCTGCCGGTCGGGCGCGTAGGTGCCCATGTACGCCAGCTCGCAGGCGAAGTCGCGGTCGGGCTCGGTGGGATGGTAGCGATCCCCATCCACCGAGCAGTACAGCGGCACCGCCTCGCGCGCCCCCAGCTCGCCCTCCATCACCCGGTGCAGGAACGGGCCGCCGGTGAACGACAGGTAGCGCGTGAACAGCGGCACCTGGTCCGTGCGCAGGTACTCGGCGCCGCCGCTGCGCAGCGCGGCCACGGTCACCGGCGTGTCGATGTCGTAGAAGAAGAGCGGGTCCACGCCGGCCTCGGCCAGCGCGTCGATCACGCGCGGGCCGTCGTTCACGTAGCTGCCCACGACGGTGGCGTCGGCGTCGCGCGCGTCGGCGATCGCCTCGGCGGCGACGGAATCCCAGTCGCGCCACAGCTTCAGATCGACGTAGCCGGGGTGCGCGTGGTCGCGGTTGGATGCGTACCAGGGCGCGTCCCACTCGTAGAACGTGACCTCGTGGCCGCGCGCGGAAAAGGCCCGCAGCAGCGCGCGGAAGGTGGTGGCGTGCCCGTTCCCCCAGCTGCTGCTGATCGACAGGCCGAAGACGACGAGCTTCATGCCGCGCTCCCCACCGGCGCGCCGAGGATGGCGTCCATCCGCTCGGCGCGCTGCGCGTAGCCGTGGTCGGCCAGCGCCCGCCGGCGCCCCGCCTCGCCGATGCGGCGCGCGTCGGCGTCCGTGGTCGCGGCGACGATGCGGGCCACGGCGGCGCCGTCCTCGGCCACCAGGATCTCGCGCCCCGGCTCGAAGAACGCCTCGATCCCCGGCATGGCGTCGGTCACCTGGCAGCTCCCGGCGCCGGCGGCCTCGAACATCCGCGTGGCCGGGCTCCAGCCGTTCTCGATCATCGACTCGCGGTGCACGTTCAGCACCAGCCGCGCCGACGCGTTCACGGCGTTGTGGCGGTGCGTGGGCACGTGGCCCAGGTAGGTGACGTTCGCCGGCATCCCCCTGTCCCCCCACCCCTCGCCGCCCAGCACGAACGTCCGATCGGGCGACATCGCCGCGGCGCGGAAGAAGAACTCGTCCACGCGCGCCTCGCGGTCGGGGAGGCGGTTGCCCATGAACAGCAGGTCGAACTCGGGGTGCGCGGCCATCTCCAGCGGCCGGTGCTCCTCGGGGTCGAGGCCGTTGTAGATGCAGGTGCACGCCTGCGCGCCCCACGCCGTGTACGCGTCGATCACCGGCGGCCCGCCGCCGTAGGTGAACACGTGGTCGTAGCGGGGGATGTGCGCGCGGAACGGGTCCGCCGCGTCGGCGGCGATGCGGGCGAGGGTGGCGGGCGCGTCCACGTCCAGGAACGCCGTGCGCGCGCCGCCGCCGGAGCGCTCGGCCACGGCCGCCTCCAGCTCCGCGTCCCACACGCCCACGCCGCTGCACTTGATCACCCAGTCGCTCGTCGCGAACGCCCGCTCGACCAGCGCGTCGCGCTCCTCCGCGGCGCGGTAGACGACCACGGTGGCGTAGTCCGGGTCTTCCACGAGGTCGCGGTTCTGCTGGCGGTTGTACGCGTCGGGCTCGCAGAAGGTGATGGCGTGCCCGCGCGCGGCCAGCGCCCGGATCAGCCCGCGGTAGTACGTGGCCGCCCCGTTCCAGTAGCTGGAGACCAGCGACGATCCAAAGAAGGTCAGCTCCACGCGGCCTCCTCAGCCGTGATGGTTGATTTCATTCCCACCCCGGGTTTTCCCGAGAGATGTCGTCCTGAGCGCCGGCGCTGCGCCCGAACCCGCCGGCCGCGGTGTGGGAATTTGCGAGTGAACTCGCGGCTACAACGGCACACAGTCCGCCTTCGCGGACTTCCGTCGCACCGACGGTGCGCGGCGCGCATCGGGCTCCCGTCCACCCGCCGCGGCATCTCGAAGCGTGAAGCGCGCCCAGTCTCGCGGTGGCGCCGGGGCCGGTAGTCCGCGAAGGCGGACTTCGTGTGGTTGTTGCTGCGAATTCATTCGCCCCCCACGGCGGCGGGGCGCGCGAATTCCCGCATCGTCCCCGCGCTCCCCGCCGCCCCCAGCTCGGCGATGATGTCGAGGAGCTGGGCGGCGCGGTGGTCGCAGGTGTGGCGGGCCAGGATCGTCTCCAGGCCGCGCTCGGCCTGCGCGCGCGCGGCGTCTTCGTCGCGGCAGAAGCGCAGGAGGGCGGCGCGCATCTCGGCCGGGGTCTCGGCCACGGCGTAGTCGCCGGGGCGGAAGAGGCCCTCGGCGTCGCTCCACGGCGCGGAAACCAGCGGGATGCCGCACGCCAGCGCCTCGAACACGCGGATGGTGGGGATCCCCGCCAGCGCCTGCACGTACGCGCGCCGCGGCACGTGCAGCGTCACGCGGCTGCGCGCGAACACCTCGGGCACCTGGACGGACGGAGCCCAGCCGCGGAACTCCACCCCCGCGTCCGCCAGCTCCGCCAGCGCGTACTCCGGATAGCGGACGCCGTGCGCCACGAACTTCAGCTCGGGGAGCGCGCGCGCCGAGCCGAGCCAGAAGTCGCGCAGCTCCTGCGTGCGCTCCTCGTCGCCCCAGTTGCCGATCCAGATCAGGTCGCCCTCGCGGGGGATCTCCGGGCGCGGCCGGAACACCCGCACGTCGGCGGCCTCGTGCCACGTCCAGGCGCGGCGCGCCCACCGGCGCGACAGGTAGAGGCGGCGGATGACCTCCCCGAAGGCGAGCACCCCGTCGTAGTAGCGCAGGTCGTACCGGATCATGCTCTCCGGATCGGTGACCGAGCGGTGGTGCGTGTCGTGGAAGAGCAGCCGGAACGAGCGGTCGCGTGCGCGGGCGACGCCGAGGCGCCGCACGAGCCGCGGGTCGTTCCACTCGTGGACGAGCACGAGGCGGGCGCCGT
>DASQLJ010000861.1:0-24328 GCA_035630095.1 Longimicrobium sp. | reverse complement strand
GTGCTTCCCAGCGACGGCGCCGGCACGTCCAGCAGCCGCCCCAGCAGGTCCACCGTCTCCCGCCGGCTCATCCGGTACCGTCCATTCAGAAGGCTGCCAAGCCCAACCAACCGCGGACCGAAGTGCTTGCCCCCGACCTCCGCCGGCAGAGGAGCTCGCGTCAGCTTCCGGCACTTCGGGCATCGCACGCTGTGCATCCGATGCTCCGTCACCTGCGTCCGGATCGGCGGCATCTCCACCACCTGGTGCACCCAGGCCGGCTTGGCTTCTTCCGCTACGGCGAGAGAGTGATGGCAATGACCACACGTCTCCGGGTGATGCTCTACGATCACATCAACGCGATCCGCGGCAATCTGCTTGCGATGATGTCCCCCGTGCCCTTTCTGCCCACCCCGCTTCTTTCCCGTGGGCTTCCTTGGGGGACGCACCACCCCGGGCGGGTCCGACGACGGCGGCTTCGACGAGTTCGTCGAATTCAGGCCAAGCCGCGCTTCAAGCTCGCGCACCCGCTCCTGCAGTGCCGCGACAGTCGCTTCCAACCCCTGGATCGCCGCTCGGACCGCCGGCGAAAGGATCTCCCGAGCCGCTTCCAGTTGCTCTATGATGCTCATGGGCCACAATATGTAGTAGCCCAGGTGAACAAAGTCTACACTCTTATACAACCCACTGAACGGTTACGCTGCGGCTTCAGCCGCCGGTCAGCGGACCTCGAGCCGCACCGCACCCATACCGGCGAGGGCGAATTCATCGATCCACCCCTGCCCGCAGTCCATTCGTCCCACGGCCGGAAGAAAGTCGCGCGGACGGAACGTTTCTCCCCGACGATCGAGATCTACCTGAACAGGGGGAGCGATGATGCGAATCGGCGTGCGGCGAGCGATGGGACGGCGGTGGGTGATGAGCGTGGCGGGGTGCGCGCTGGTGCTGGCGTGCGGCGGCGGCGTGGGGCCCACGCAGGTGGAGGAGGGCGGACGGGGCGTGCTCTTCATCGGCAACAGCCTGACGTACTTCAACCAGCTGCCCGAGATGGTGCGCGCGCTGGCGCTGGCAGCCGGCGACACGCTGCGCGTGGGGATGGTGGCGAACCCGGACTGGAGCCTGGAGGACCACTGGAACGGCGGCGCCGCGCGATCGGCGATCCAGCAGCGCGGGTGGGAGGCGGTGGTGCTGCAGCAGGGCCCCTCCGCGCTCCCCGAGAGCCGCGTGCTGCTGATCGAGTACACGCGGCGCTTCGCGGGCGAGATCCGCGCGGCCGGCGGGACGCCCGCCCTCTACGCCGTCTGGCCGTCGTACCCCCGCTTCGGCGACTTCGACCGCGCGAGCGAATCGTACCGGCTCGCGGCCGAAGAGGTGGACGGCACGCTCCTCCCCGCCGGCGAGGCGTGGCGGGCCGCCTGGCGCGCCGAGCCCGGCCTCGCGCTCTACTCCGCCGACGGCCTCCATCCCTCCCTGACCGGCACCTACGCCGCCGCGCTCGTCATCTACGCCAAGCTGCTGAACCGCTCGCCGGTGGGAGCCCCGTCCACCCTCGCCCTCCGCGGCGGCGCCGTCGTCCGCATCGACCCGGCCGTGGCGGCGGTGCTGCAGGCCGCCGCGGCGGAGGCGATCGCGAGTGATGGGGGCGGCTGAATCGATCCCCATCTACAGAGGCAGTTCAGGAAAAGAAGGTTCACGCAGAGTCAGCAGAGTGAGCAGAAAATACCGCTGTTCTCTGCTGACTCTGCTGACTCTGCGTGAAACCCCAGGTGATTCTACCCCGCACGTCCGGCCCAGGGTGACCATCCGGGAGGGGGGAGCAGCGCACCCCGCCAACGCATATTTACCCCTGCGAGCCGCCCGGCCCCGTATGCGGAACGGCCACGCGTGACGCCGTGGCGGCCACGGACATCCGTCCGGGCAGGACCACGGAGCAAAGCGGCTCCGCATCCAGGGAACGGATGCGGAGCCGCTTCGACGTCATTCCCACTTGCCCCGCCAGGACTCGATCCGTGGCGTTCGGGATCGTTCCGGAGGGGACGTGAGCCCCCCACAGGCTTGCGCCCGCCGCATTTCGAGTGCGGTGCCACCTTGCCACAGCAGCGCCTTCCCGGACGCGACATCACTCCGCGCTCACGACCTTCCACACCGCGGGGGCGCCGCCCTGGGCGAAGAGAGAGCGCGCGCTGTCCGACGGGCTGGCCTGGCACAGGCCCCACTGGAAGTGCGGCAGGTCCTTCATCTTCCAGTCTCCGCCCCACTTGCACCCGAACTTTCGAAAGCTCTCGGCCACGTCACGGAACCACGACTCCGGCCGGTCCCACCCGTGACGGCGGGAGATCACGTCCACCGCCAGCCCGTAGCCGTGCCAGCTGTACAGGCTGCTGCGTGCGTTGGTGACTTTCTGCACCGGCGGGATGATGGTGCGGCCCCGCTGGTAGTACAGCGCCTGCAACTCAGGCGAGCGGTACCCCTCGTAGACGTACGCGTCCATGCCGCGGGCTTGACAGTCGGCGACGGCCTTCTGCACGGCGTCGCGGAAACGGGGTGCGAGCTGCGCCAGGTCGCGGCTCACGGTGGCCCCTCCGCTGCTGGTTCCGGCGCTCATATGTTTCCCTCCCGAGGGTTGCCGGCCGCCCACTCGTGCGGCTGGAAGTCCGCGCCCGGGTCGCCCGGGTCCGCGGGAAGCCGCACGTCGCCGCCCGGGTGGGGCCCGCCCACGGCCGTGCTTCCCTGCGACGGCGCGGTCGGGGCCGGCGGCGGCCCGGGGGGTGCTCCGCCTCCTGCACCGCGTGTTTCCCCGCCCGCGGGAGGCCCGCCGCCGCCCAGGTGCGGCGGAGGCGCGGCGTTCTTCGCCTGCCGGTCCTCCGACGACTCCTCGGGGCTCTTCTCGTGCGGCTTCACGGTCGAGCGGATCACCATCACCTTGTTGAGCACGTCGAACCAGAACGGCGCGCCGAACGACACGGCGAACGCGGTCATCAGCCATCCGCCCGATGCGCCCAGCAGGTCCGCAATCCACTTGATCCAGCTCTCGTCGCGGCGCACGGTGCGCCCGGTGGGCGAGACGCGGTGGAGCTGGCCCGCCGGGTCGCGCGCCCAGCCGATGGGAAGCCGCAGGCCCTCGATGCTTGCGTGGATCCGCTCCACGCTGCGCGGCTGCGTGATGAAGCTCGTGTCCTGGGAAACGGCCGCGGCCTGGGCCACCAGCGCGTCGCGCGCGGGCTTGTCGCGGTAGAGGAACTGTGCGATGCCGAAGCTGTCGACGTTCAGCAGCACGGCGACCACGAGGCCGATCAGGAACAGCACCAGCTGCGTGCGGCGCTTGTACCAGCCCGACACGCGGTCCATGGAGCTGTCGAACCACGCCTCCACGTTCTTTTGCGCGCGGGTGAGGTCTCCGTTGGCGGTGTCGATCGCGGCGAGCAGGGCACGCTGCACCGGCGGATTCTGGATGCCGCCGACGCGTGCGCGGATCCCGGCCAGGGTCAGCACCGGCGCGCTGCCGTCGGCCGTGCCGGGGTCGGCGCTGCTCGGGCCGCGGGCCACCACGTCGAGCAGCGCCAGGGCGAAGTTGGCCGAGGGGATGTACGACGGCAGGTGCCCGCGCGCGGGGACGGCGTGGTGCTCCACCGTCCCGTCCTTCTTCTTGCGCGTGCGGATCTGCAACGGGTCGTACTCCCCCTTGTACAGCGACTGCACCAGGGGATGGTTGTAGACGTCGGAGACGAGCGTGGTGCCGGCGGGGTCGTGCAGCAGCTCGCGGATGCCGCGCTCCAGGTGCACCGATCGCGTCCTGAGCCACCCCTCCAGCCCCTCGCGTATCGTGGAGCACAGCAGGCTCATCAACAGGTACACGAGAATCAGACCGATGGCCACGTCCAGAATCACGGAGCCGAACATGAATGCCCTCCAGGATGACGAGGTGGGGTACTAAAGCGGCGAGGATGCCGCGGGTGGGACATGGGAAATGGTCGCCGGGCCCGTGCGGACGTCAGGCCGAGGGACAGGCAGGAAGGTCGGAAGCGATTTCTCCTGTTGCGCCCGGAAGTTAGGAAGACGGTCCGCTCGGACCAGCACCTGATGCGATCTTCACGTCTACCGGGCGCGCACTCTGCAACCGAACCCGCCACGATCGGCTCGCCTGGATGGAGGCGGGAGCACCGCATCTGCCGACCCATAATCTATCCGCGCGGGCGGCCACGCCCTGTATCCACAACGGCCACGCGCCGCGCCGTGTCGGCCACGGAAGACAGGAGCCGCGAGCGCGTTCCGTAAATCGCAACCGAGGTCGCCATGGCCTTGCTCGAGCGGCGGCGCAATCACCCAGGCTTGGGGCCTGGTTACGCTCCTTCCCTGCTCAGTGGAGATGACTTCAGGGGTGGTCAACGCGTAACGGGAGATTGCCGGCGTGAAGAAAAGACGAAGCGCCGCTCCGGTTCTCCGGGGCGGCGCTTCGCATGCCCTGATCAACCCGCCGCCGGAGGGTCGCGCATCCGCAGCCTGTTGATGGTAGGATGGTAGTTCAAAGTCCGGCGGGCGGGCGCGCGCGGATCGCAAGATCGCCACACCGTTTCCCGCAGGTCCATCAAACTTTTCTGTTCTCGTCCTCGAAAAGGTGATGATCGCGCCCGGCTCAGCTGGCGAGCGTGCGCACGAAGCCAGTCCCCACGCCGGAGAGGCATGGCCGCCCAGGCGGGGCATGTGTTCGATCAGCGGTCGGTTACGGGCTTCCAAACCCGCACGCGCGCGCCGGATCGACCCGCACCGCAGCGTCCTCCGCGAACGGCCGCGTCCGCACCCACGCGCTCCACCCCAGCCGCGGCGACTCCGCCGTGCTTCCAGCGGTGAGGCGCGCACGCGGCACCTCGGCTTTGCGCAGGACGAGGGTGAGCACGAAGTCGGTCTCCACGCCGGCGTAGAAGCACGACGCCTGTCTGCGAAAACCGGGCTGCAGCCTCAGCCTCCGTGAGGTGTGCGCTTCCTGTGCGACAGCTTCCAGTGGCCCGCGGGGCACTCGTAGAAATATCAGAGCACGAGCGGACCGCGAACGGCCTTCGGCATCTCGGCCACGGTCGGTGCGCGGTTGCTGTAGATCGGCTGGAGGGGGGCGCCGCATTCACAGCGGGCGCGTTCCCACTCGCTGACCTTCCATCTCTCGTCCAACCAGTTCCAGTGCTTCCGGACGCATTGGGGAGAAGGCAGGCATGATCTTCCTCGTGCCGGTAAGGGAAAACGGTAACTGGTGGAGCGCAGGTCAGCGAAGCTGTGCGATCACCGTCTCGATCGTCGGCAGCTTATCGTATTCGCGAGCGCCACCGAACTCGTGAGACGCCGCCAGGCCGGCCAGGATCCGGAGGAACTGGATCCTGTTCTCCGGCCCAAGCAGGGTAAAGCCGCGCTCCACCTCTCGCCCCCACATCACTTCTCTGCGCGTGCGGAAGTACATCACGTACCGGCTGAATACGTACCATCCCAGGTGTCCGGCCTTGGCGCCGGCGATGTCGCCCGCCCGGCCCAACGCCTCTATCTGGACTGCGCAGAAGAGGCAGCAGAGCTTGTCCACGCTGATCTCGCCACGCTCGTACTGGTCGTCCTGGGCTTCCGCCAGCCGCACCTCGGCGTGTTGGTTGGGGGTCCTATCGTACCGTTGCAGCGGCAGGGCCGGCTGGTTGGCAAGACCGAGATCCTGGATGAGCTTATCACGGCTGGGATTTCCATACTTCGTGAAGTTCACCGCATTCGTCTTGTTCCCGGCAACGACGGCGCACGCGCGACAGTTGCCGGCGATGAACGGGCTCTCCTTGGATCCGATCAAATACTTGGTCGACCACTCGCGCAGCGCCTGGTCTCCTGCCCTGAGCGGTTGCCCGAAGCCGATGTTCGACCTCACCACGCGGTACACGTGGTTGAAGGCGTGCTTGGCAAGGTCCTGGAGAGGCCCCGACAGCGGGAGAGGACCATTGCCTTGTCCGAGGACCTCCGCGCCCCCGAACGGATCGTACCCGGCCGCGCGCGAGACATCCTTGAGGGCTTTATTGACTTCGGGAAGACGAGCCCGGTCACGCGTGGCGAGAAAGTTCGCGACCAGCATCAGCGCCTTGTTCTTAGGCTCTTGCACGTGGGCGGCCGCCCTTCTCACCGCATGCTCGTGCACATCCTCGCGCGGCGCATAGAAGGTGGTTTTGGAATCGAAGGTCTCCCAGCTCGCCACGTCCTGCAGCTCCCGACGGCAGTACGGCGCGCCGCAGACGGGACGCACCAGATGCCGCCGCGACGCGTTACAGTGGCCGGTGGGGCACTTCTGGAAGCGGGTGTGAACGACGCGGCCGAGCTGCCCGGCTGGCATCGTGGCCACGCGCGGCGCGTCCGTGAACGTCGGATCGAGTGGGGCACGGCAGGTCGGGGTGCCGCAACAGGCGCGGCTCCATTCACTTGCGTCCCAAAGCTCGTGCACCACGTTCCAGTGGGCCTTGGGGCATTGGGTGATAGTCGGCATCGTTCCTCGCAGGCAGCAGGTTAAGGGAGATGATGATGGAACGGGCGAGTTCAATAGACCGGCGCGCACCCGCAGGCGCGCGCCGGATCGACCCGCACCTCGGCGTCTGCGATAAACGGCCGCGTGCGCACCCACGCGCTCCACCCCAGCCGCGCCGACTCCGCCGTCCGCGCGGCGGAGAGTCGAGTCCGCGGCACCTCGGCCGCGCGGAGGACGAGGGTGAGCACGAAGTCGGTTTCCACGCCGGCGTAGAAGCGCACCAGCTCGCGAAGCTCCACCAGCGCCCGCCCGTCCGCCGGGTCGCCCGTCACGGGGTCGGCCGGGAGGAAGGCGCGGTAGAGGTCGATCCCCATGGGCCCCAGGCGGATGCCCACGGCGGCCGCGGGATCGTGCCAGCGCGCGCCCAGCACGGCGTCGCTCCCCAGCGTGCGGCTGGCGCCCGTGCGCCCGATGCGCGTCCGCTGGTCGTCCGGAATCGCCAGCCAGCGCCCCACCAGCGGCTCGACGTCGACCGGCACCCCGAAGTGGTCGGCCAGCAGCCCCTGGAGCCCCGCCTGCGAGCGGACCTCGTGCGCCAGCAGCCCGGCGCGGGCCAGCAGCGCCCGGTCGTCCACCCCCGGCAGCCGCCGCTGCAGCCCCGGCGTGCCCAGCCCCACCAGCGCGCGCAGGTAGCCGGCGGTCTCCGTCTTTTCCGGCAGCGCCTCCTGCAGCACCGGCCGCGTCCGCCGCCCGATGCGGTAGGCCAGCGAGACCAGGCGGTGGTGAAAGAGGTCCAGGAAGTCGCGGGTGGCGGTGTCGTGATCCGCCAGCTGGTCCATCGCCCGCTCCGCCAGCGGCACGGGGAGCGGGCCCTGCGCGCCCCCCAGCGCCATGAACGCCACCGTCATCTCCGGCTGCCCGCGGGGCCCCGGCCGCACCGCCACCAGGTCCGCGGGGGGATAGGCGAAGTCGCCCGCCGCCCGAAAGCGCACCGGCTCGGCCGCGGGGTCCGCCCCGTCGCCGGGGCTCACGCCGCCGCCCGCCACCCGCTCCAGCAGGCGCACCGCCTGGTAGAAGTCGAAGGCGCCGGGGTGCGCGTGCAGCCGGTCCAGCAGCGGCGTGCTCACAGCAGCGGCCGGTCACCGACGCGGGCGTCCCACGTCTTCCACACGCCCTCCTTCCCCTGGCGCCGCACCGAGAGGCGCGTCCACGAGTTGAGCGACGCGTACAGCGCGAAGAAGCGGTCCAGCACCATGCCCAGCAGCAGCGCGCTCCCACCGGAGTACGCCGCCTCGTCCACCAGCAGCTCGATCTCCGTGCCCCGGGCAAAGCCCGACCACGGCGCCGTGCCCGCGCGGCGCACGCCCGGGGTGGCCGCCAGCTTCCGGATCCCGCCCACCTGCGTCTCCACCGTGGGGTCGCCCCAGGCGGCGTACAGGCGCAGGATCTCCTGCAGGGCGTGCAGGCTGGCGTCCGCGTCGGCCCCGGCCAGCGACAGGTGGTTCAGCGAGAGCTGCGAGACCAGCCGCCACAGCGCCTGCGCGCCCAGCGGCGGCTCCACCGCGGGCGAGGGCGGGTGCAGCACGGTGACGGAGCGGACGGGGGCCGCCACCTCCATCTGCAGCAGGTCGCCGGGGAGGAGCTGCTCGGCCAGGCGGCGGTTGGTGCACAGCACCCGCCCCCATACCGTCTGCGCCGGCGGGGCCAGCGGCGCGCCCCGCAGGTCGAGGAAGGAGAGCATCACGTCGCTCCCCGGCAGCCCCGCGCGCTGCGAGGGCACCCGCCGCGCGTGCCAGAAGGTGCGCTGCCCGGCGTCCATGGCGTGCGTGTACGAGTAGAACGGCTCGAACACCGCCGCCGCCTCCCCGCCGCCGGGCGCGGCCGTGAGCCCCAGCACCGAGTGGATCTCCGTCACCCGCTCGCGGCGCGCGTCGGCCACCAGCCGGTACTCCACGCGCTGCTGGTCCACCCGCAGCGGCTCGGAAAGGCGCTCGAACAGGTTCACCACCGGCGTGCACCCCAGCCGGAAGTTCTGCGCGGAGACCGCCAGCCGCCCGGGCGCGCGGCGGTCGAGCACGAAGAGCAGCTCCACGTACGCCTCGGCCCGGTGCCGGTCCAGCCCGTCGAGGTCGAAGAAGAGCAGCTTGCGGGGGATGGTGAAGTACTCCTGCAGCAGCCGGTACGCGGGGTGCGCCGTGGGGGGAGAGGGGAGCAGCCCCTCGCCGGCGCCCAGCCCCACGGGCGTGAGCGCGCCGGGCGGCAGCATCCGCGGCCCGCCCTCGGGCAGCTGGCCGTCGGAAAGCACCGCCACCCCCAGCAGGTGCCCGAACAGCAGCTCGTACAGCGCCGCCCCCGTGCTCATCTCCCCGCCCAGGTAGAAGCGCAGCCGCGCGGGCCGCACCTGGCCCATGGGCACGCCCACCGGGTCCAGCCGCACCCGCACCACCTGCGCGGCGCGGGGCACGCCGCGCAGAAAGGGGTACGCGGCCGCCGCCTCCAGCGCCGCCTCGCCCACCTGCAGCGGCTGCAGCGTCACGGGGTAGCCGGTGCGAAAGCGGCACACCTCGCCGCTCCCGTCGGCGTTCGCGGCGAAGAGCGGCGTCCCGGCGGGCACCTCGTAGCCGGTGCCGGGCCTCCCCTCCGGTGCCAGCTCCGCCACCGTCACCGGCGGCACCGGGCTCAGGTAGTGGGGATACAGCACCTCCAGCAGCGCCGACGAGATCCCCGGTACCTCCACCTCCAGGGTGCGCTGCAGGCGGGCGGTGAGAAAGGCGAACGACTCGATCAGCCGCTCCACGTGCGGGTCGGGGCACTCGTGCGCGCCCAGCTGCAGGCGCGACGCCACCTTGGGGTGCGCGGCGGCGAACTCGCCGCCCACGTTGCGCAGGTACGCCAGCTCGGCGTTGTAGTAGTCCAGCAGCCCCTGGGGCGGCAGCTCGCTCATGGCGTCCTGGGGCGGGGAGCGCCCACGTGAAGGGTGAACCCGACGGGGACCGGCGCGGTCCCCACCGCCAGCAGGCCGTGCACGTGCACCCGCAGCTCCAGCGGGCGCCCGTCCACGGGTTCCACGGTCACCCGCGGCTGCCGCAGCCGCGGCTCGTAGGCGGCGATGGCGGCCTGCATGCGCGCCGCCACCTCGTCGCGGGAGCCGGCGGCGCCCGGATACGTGGGCGTCACGGCCGGCACGCCGTACTCCAGGGTGGTGCGCCCGCGCGCCTGGAGCTGGGCATCCGTAAAGGCGCAGCGGGTGTTGAGCAGGCAGTCGATCTCGCGGATCACGGACTGCAGCAGCTCGTCCCGGTCCAGCGCGCGCAGCGGCACCGGCTCGTGGCCGGCGGCCCGGTCCTGGTCCGCCAGGCGGTCGAAGAGCAGCGCGGGCGCCGCGGGCGCCGGCCGGGGGGTGGCCATGGTCAGATCGTCTTGTTGGCGCCCACGTCCCAGCTGCCGGACACGACCCCGTCCTTGCCGCCGGCTTCCTTCTGCGCCGTGTAGTCCCACTTGATGCCGGAGTAGTTGATGGACACCGACTCCACCGGCTTGTCGCCCCCGCCGCCGCCCACGCTCACCGACGACAGCACGGCCTTGTTGAGCGTGTAGATGATGAGCGGGATCACGGTGCCGTTGTCGTTGCGGCCCACGGTGATGGTCACGTCGCCCAGGTCGGCGGCCTGGCACAGCTTCTGGTTCAGCAGCGGCGACGACTTGTCCATGTACTTGGTGACGTGGAAGTCCTGGTGCCGCGGCTTCCCCGAGGTGCGCTCGGTGTTGCTCACGTCGCCGGTCACCTGCATGGCCACGCCGTGGCTGTACGACATGAGCTCGATCTGCGCGGCGTAGCCGTTCAGCTGGCTGGTTCCCGGCAGGTCCTTGATGTTCATCAGGATGACGTCCATGGCTCGTTCCTCGTTCGGTGGGTGAAGGTCGGTTGCGGATGGGCGGCGGCCCGCTCACCCGGCGGGGACGCGGGCACCGGCGCCCGCGTCCCGGATGGCCGGCTCAGGCGGCCGGCGGCGGCGGAAGCTGCGCCACCAGGCGGATGGAGGCGGTGAGCTCCTCCAGCTGGAAGTGCGGGCGCAGGAAGACGGTGGCGTTGTACGCGCCCACCTGCCCCGGCACCTCGGTCACGTCGATGCGGGCCTCGCGCAGCGGGAAGCGCGCCTTGGACGACTGGGGCGCGTCGTCGTTGAGCAGCACGTAGTCGGCGATCCAGTTGTTGAGGTACTTCTCCAGCCCCCCCCGCGTCTGGAAGCCGCCCACCTTCTCGCGGCCGATCTTCTTGATGTAGTGGGCGAAGCGCGAGGCGGCGAGGATGTACGGCAGCAGCGACGAGGCCTGCGCGTTGGCGCTGGCGGCGGGTACGGTGTAGACCTGCGGCTTCTGCACGGTGGCCCCGCCGAAGAAGCAGGCGCTGTCCGACCCCTTCTCGTAGCACAGGGCGATGAAGCCCAGGTCGTTGAGCTCCTTCTCGCGGCGGTCGGTGATGGCCACCTCGGTGGGCTCCTTGGCCACCATGTCGCCGGCGGGGGTGGTGAAGGTGTGCAGGGGCAGCCCCTCCACCAGGCCGCCGCCCTCCACGCCGCGAATGGCCGCGCACCAGCCGTACAGGCTGAACGCCTGGGTGATCTGCTGCCCCAGCGCCCACACCGCCGTGCCCCACAGGTAGTCCTTGTGCGCCAGCAGGGTCGACACCTCGTCGAACGCCATCCCGTCCACCGGCGCCGTGCCGGTCTCGGTGGCGCTGTCGGCGCCGTACGGCAGGCGCATCATCACCCGGGGCATCACCAGCGTCAGGTAGCGCGAGTCCTCGGTGGCGCGCAGGTCCCGCCACTTCGCCATGTCGATGCTCTCGAAGATCTTGGACAGGTCGCGCGGCAGGGGCAGCCTGGTGTAGTCCACCCAGTCGAAGTCGAACAGCTTGGGGCTGGCGGCGGCGATCACGGGGGCGTGGGCCGCGGCCGCCACCTGCGACAGCAGCGTGGCCAGCTCGATCTCCTGCGCGTCGCGGCCGAACTCGTGGTCGAAGAGGAGCACGCTGTAGGGGTTGCCGCCGAAGGTGCCGTACTCCTCCTCGTACAGCTTCTTAAAGAGCGCGCTCTGGTCGCTGTCGATGGCCCCCGCCAGGTCCTTGTGGACCTCGTCGACGGTCGCGCTCAGCACGCGCAGCTTGAGCATCTCGCTGGTCTCGGTGTTCATCACCAGCTGGCCGAGCCCCCGCCACGACGCCTCCAGCGTCTGGAAGAGGGAGTCGTGCAGCACGCTGCTCACGGCAGCGCTGAGCAGGGCGTCCAGCTCCGCGATGCGCTGCTGGATGGCGTACGCCACCGGCTTGTGGGGGGTGAACACGATGTCGCCGGCGGCGACCTGGCCGGTGAACACCGTCTGCCGCGCCGTCTGCAGGTCGGTGTTGGGAACGGGCGGGGCGACCACGGGCATTTTCGTGCCCACAAAAAGTGACAGGCCGGTGCTCGTGCGGGTCGCGATGGCTTCAGGCATGACGGGTCTCGCTTGCGAAAGTGGATGCATGATGGGCTCCCGGCCCACCGCAATGGTTTATTGAATCAGCTGCCGCGCGTACGTGCGCGGGGTGGGTGCCCCGCGGTCACGCTGCCGGGGCCGCGGGGTTTACCACCGCCGCGCTGTTGAGGCACAGCGACCCCTGCCAGGCGACCGGGACGAACGCGTCCACGCCGGCCGACGCGGCCTCCGCCGCCTTGATCGCCGTCTTCTGATCATCCGTGCCGGCGGTGGCGTCGTAGCCCTCCGTGATCCCCCCGAGCACGGAGATTCCGCCCCGCAGCGCCGTCACCACTTCCTGGAGCGCATCGGCGGCGGCCGTGAAGTCGGCCGCGGTCGGGGTCGCGCCCGTCGCGGCGGTGAACGCCTTGGTGTAGCCGCCGCTGGCATCGCCCACCGCGGCGGTGACCTTCGCCTGGGCGTCCGTCACCGCGGTCTTGTTGGGGTCGGCCGTCTCTACCTTGAGCACGTCCGCCGCGGCCGTGTCGAAGAGCGCCCTGGCGCCGGTGTCGGCCGCGGTGAGCGCGGTGTTGGCCGCGGTGAGCGTGGTTTTGACCGCGGTGAGCGCAGGGGCCGCGGCGGCGGTCTTGAGGTCGGCGTCCAGCGAGGGGGCGGTGCCCAGCTTGGCCACCAGGTCGCTCAGGTCCTGGCGCGTCTGCATGAGCCCCTGCAGGTAGGGCACGTGTCCGATGATGGCGCGCGGCCCGAAATCGTCCAGCTTCTGAAAGGCCAGGCCGACGACGGGGAAGACCTTGGTGGCGTCGGGATCCGGGGCGTACGTGTTGCCGTCCGGCGTGCGCTTCACCAGCAGCTGCGGCTTGGGAGCGAGCGTGAGCGTCGGCCCCAGGCGCTGCATCACCTGCTCGAAGCTGTCGCGGTCGATCTCCACGAACGTGCGCTTCTCGATCGGGACCTGCTGGGTCGACCCCGCGAAGTCGCCGATGATGCCGACGATGAACGGGATCTCCTCCTTGACCGTGGCGCCCAGGGTCTCCACGTCGTAGGTGATCTGGACGCGGGGCGGGCGGTTGCGGTCCAGCCAGTGCTGCATCTCCTTGTTCATTGCATCTGCTCCCGAAAGGGTGTGGGGTGCGTTCTCCCGCCCGGACGGACGAGAGAAAGCGGCGGAACCGTCCGCCTACGAACGCCCGTCGCCGGCCATGCCGAGGAGGAGGCGCAGGGACTTCAGGTCGTATCCTTCGTCGATCAGCGTTTCCAGCAGCTCGCCCAGCTCCATCCCGCCCCACCCCACGGCGCGGCGCACCAGCCAGGGCGTGGGGCTGTGCGGCTCGGTGCGGCCCAGGTAGCCGGCCGCCGCCTCCAGCAGCGCGTACGCCTCGTCGCGGCTGCGGATGGGGGGCCCCGCCGGGGGCGCCCAGGGCGAAGCGTTGGCATCTCCTGGATCGTCCGCCGCGGTGTACTCGGCCCAGGCCGGGTCGTCCGCACCGCGCGGGGCTTCCGCTTCCGCTTCGTCCACCCGGCCCAGCTGCGCCTGCACCCAGGCGCGGATCTCGGCCGCCCTGCGGGTGAGCGGCTGCAGCGACGGCGACGGCCCCTGCCAGCGGCGCCGCAGCAGCTCGTGCAGCCGCTCCACCGCGTCGATCACGGCGTCCAGCTCCCGCACCGCGCGGGCGTGGAGCTCGGCGGGGGTGCGCGCGGCGGCCTGGTCGATCTCGTCGGGGGTGGCCTCGCCGACACCAGGGCGCTCGCCGGCGGCGCCCTGCACCCGGTGCCGGTGCAGCGCGGCTTCGCGCTGCGCCCAGGTTAACCCCGCCCCGCCGCCGGCCGCGCGGGTGAGCTCCACCCGCGCCAGCGCCCGGGGAAGGTGGGTGGCCATCCAGGCGAAGGGCCGCTCCAGCACCTCGGGGTCGTGCGCCCCCCGCAGCGCGTCCCACCCGCCCTCGCACAGCCCCAGCACTAGGCCGATCCCGGCGCCGGCGCCCGCGAAGCCGTCGCTCATCGTCCACGCCTGCGCCAGCCAGCCGGCCACCTGCAGGTCGCCGGCGCCGGCCTCCAGCGCGTCCAGCGCCAGCGTGGCGGCTAGCCGCGGGTCGGCGCGCTTGAGCGGCTTCTCCCAGATCCCCTGCGGCAGGGCGGGGTCGTCCTCGCGCAGCGCCTCCTGGATGCGCGCCCAGGTGCCGTCGGCGCGCAGGTCGGCGGGCGCGGGCGCCGCGGCCAGCACGCTGCGGACGCGCTCGTCCAGCCCGGCGGGGGAGTCGGCGGGGAAGCGGGCGGTGGCGATCATGCGGGCACCAGGGGCTCACGGGTGGAAGCGGGGGCGGCGGAGGGCGCCAGCGGGAGGCACAGCGCCAGCTGGCGCGGGGCGGCGCCGGCGCACGCCACGGAGGGAAGCACGTGCAGCCGCTCGCCGGGGATGATCCAGGGGCACTCCGCCGCCACGCGCAGGTAGAGGCGCCCCTCGCCGCCCGGCAGCCCGGCGGGCGCGGGCACCACCTCGCGGGGGGCGCCCACGCACTCGCCCGCGGCCAGCCCGTGGATGCGCGAGGCGCTGGCGATGCGGGCGCGGGCCGCCCACGCGCTCAGCTCGGCCGCGCCGGCGCACGCCGGGGCCCGCACGCGCACCGTCAGCTCGCGCAGATCCCTCCACGCGGCGCGCGGCGCCAGGTCGAAGCCGCCCCGGCGATGGCGGAAGGGGAGCAGCACGTAGCCGTCCTGCACCTCCTGGGTGGCGCGCTCGCAGAACTCCAGCACCGGGCCCAGGGAGCCGTCGGGGTCGTCGTGGTCGTAGGCCCGGAAGAGGGGAACGGCGCGCCCGGGCCCGGCGGCGGCCAGGTGCCCCGCCAGGTCGCACAGCGCCAGGTGGATGGCGAACGGGTGCGCCGCGCCCGAGCCCACCAGCGCCTCCAGGCGCGGCAGCGCCGCGCAGAGCGCCGCCAGCCCGCACTGCGCCGCCGCGGCGCGCCCCGGCTCGCCCGCCGCGCGGGCCCGGCGCAGCGCGCGGGCCAGCTGCACGGCGCGCGCGCGGACGGCGCACGCCAGCCGCGCGCAGCGCCGGCCCAGCGGCAGCTCGGGGGGCAGCGAGAGCAGCGGGGGGAGCGCCTCGGCCAGCGCCCAGCCGTGCTCCGCGCGGCGCACGCGGGCCAGCGGCAGCGACACCCACCCGCGCGGCCGCTGCGCCGACACCTGCAGCGAGAGCCGGGGGCGCAGGCGCGGGATCTCCACCGCGCCCTCGCCGGTCAGCTCGTCGGCCACCGGCGCGCCCGCGTAGCACTCGTAGCGGGCCAGGGCGCCGCTGGCGGCGGGGCGGGCGGCGCGCGCGCGCACGGCCAGGTGCACGGTGAGCACGCCGTGCCGCGCGGTGTCGGCGTACGGCTTCAGCGCCACCGTGAGCGCGCCGTCGGCGCCCGCGTCGTGGCGGGCCACCAGCCCGTCGGGGAGCACCGCCTCGAGCTCCCGCACGGTGAAGGTGCCGCCGGGGAGCGCCGCGCAGTCCAGCACCAGCCGCCGCACGCCCCAGTGGTAGGGCGAGAGCGCCGCCAGGTGGTAGCCCAGCAGCTGGTCGGCCTGGAGCTGCGCCTGCTGGAAGTGCTGGGGCGCCAGCAGCATCCCCTCGTACCAGGCCACGGCGTCGTCCACCCTGCCGAAGCGGGTGGTCTGCCCCGTGGCGGTGGCGGCGCCGCATCCGTCGTCCGCGCCGGGCTCGGCCGCGGGCGGCGGGCAGCCGGGCGAGCCGCCGTTGCGCGCCGTCACGGGACCATCTCCACGGCCTGCCCCGGCTCCAGCACCGCGATGGTCCCCGCCCAGGCGCACGCCAGCGTGGACGAGGCGTCGAGCGCGGGGGCGCCGCCCAGCAGCACCGTGGCGGCCCCGGGCATCCACGGCGCCGGGGTGACGGGGACGCAGGGCATGGGCGTGGGCACGCCCAGCGCCGCCGCGGTCGCCGCCTGCACCACGGGGTTCGCCTGCGACGTGCACATGCCGAACGACGGCACGTTCACCAACGGCAGGTGGTCCATCACGTTGGCCGCGGGGGTGCCCGTGAGCACCCGGTTCAGCGGCGGCACCGCGAGCGCGCCCGGCACCATGCCGAAGCTGCACCGCAGCAGCGCACCCATGCACACCTGCACGCTCATCGTCCGTACTCCTGGTGGAGGTCTGTCCCCGCGCCGCCGCGGCGCCGGGCGGCCCAGCGCGCCCGGAAGCGCTTCCATGCGCTGACGATCCTGGACAGCAGCGAAGGCTTCGGCCGCGCCGCGCCGCCGTCCGGCGCGTCACCTGCCTGGGCGTCGATGCCGGCCGACGCGGGCGGGTCCGGGACCGCGGGGGCGGGGGGCGGGAATAAGGCGACCGCGGCGAGAGCAGGCGCGGCGGGGGCGGGAGATGGGGATACAGCGCCTTCGCTGCCGTCCACCGGGGACGCGGGGCGGGCGGCGGAGGTGCCGCCGTCATCGGTGGGCGCGGCGCCGTGCCCGCCGTCCGCGGTGGACGCAGGGTGGGCGGACGGGGTGCCGGTGGCGGCGGACGTAATGCCGCGCGTGCCGTCCACGACAGGCGTGGGGCCGGCGGTGGACGGGGCATCCGGGTCGGAGTCGGGGTCGAGGGCGGAGGTGTCCCAGAGGCAGCTGGTGCTCCAGACCGGGTGGCCCTGGTCGAACCAGGCGCGCATCAGGGCGCGGCCGTCTTCGGCGTACTGCGTGACGGCGCCGTGCAGCACGCCGGCACGGTACTCCGAGCGCGACCGGACGGCCTCGGCGGCGCTCGCGGGGAAGAAGTCCAGGGTCTCGCCGTCCAGCGCGCCCGCGCGGTAGGCCGAGCTGCGCGTCTTGCGGCCCACGGGCGAGAACCATTCGGCCGTCCCCTCCAGCCGGTCGTCCGCGTAGGGGAGCGACGAGGCGGTGGTGCCGTCCGGCCACCAGGTGAGCGTCGTGCCCTGGCGCCGTCCGTCCGCGTACTCCACGGTCTCGGCCCGCACCCCCGCCTGCCAGGTGGTGATGGAACCGTCGGGCACGCCCGCGAGGTACCCGGCGCTCCACCAGACGCGGCCCTCGGCGTCGCGCAGCGTCATGGGCCCGTGCAGCACCCCGCCGCGGAACTCGGCGCGGCCCTTCTCGCGCCCCTCGGCGGTGTAGAAGACGGTGGTGCCGTCCAGCAGGCCGCCGCGCGTCTCGGCGCGCTCCAGCAGGTGCCCGCCGGGGCCGCGGGTCTCCACCGCCACGAGCGGCGCGGGGGGGGCGGGCGGCGGCACGGGGGCCGAGCCCGGGGGGCAGACGGGGAGCACGGGGGCGCGCGATTTCATGCGTTCACCTTGACCAGGGTGCCCTGCACCGTCGACACTCCGTCGCTCGACACCTCGGCCGAGATCCCGCCCGTGGCGGTGAGCGTGGTTCCCGCGGCGGCCTGCAGCGAGGTCCCCGCGCTCAGCGTGATGGAGCCCGTGGCGCTGATGGACAGGTTCCCCGTCACGCTCAGCAGGTAGTCGCCGCCGGTGGTGTGGCTGAAGGTGGCGCCGTTCGCGTGCGTCTCGGCGCCCTGCACCTTCACCGTGCGCGTGCCCTTGCTCACCTCGAGCGCGTCGCCGCCCTCGTCCACCGTCACCGAGCGGCTCCCCTTCTTCACCACCAGGGTGTCGCTCCCCTGCCGCACCGTGGCGGTGCGGTCGTGCACCACGTCCACGGTCAGGTCGCGCCCGGCGTGCAGGTACAGCTCCTCGGCGTCCTTCTCGTCTTCGAAGCGGATCTCGCTGTACGCGGCGCCGCCCGGCGAGCTGCTGCTGCGGAAGGTGCTGCGCGTCTGCCCGCCCGGAAGCGCGTACGGCACCGTCTGCGCGGCGTTGTAGACGCACCCGGTCACCAGCGGCCGGTCCGGGTCGCCCTCCAGGAAGCTGACCACCACCTCCTGGCCGACGCGGGGGAGCACCATCGCCCCCCACCCCTTCCCCGCCCACGCCTGGGCCACGCGCACCCAGCACGAGCGGTCCTCGCCGTTGCGCTCCGCGCGGTCCCAGTGGAAGCGCACCTTCACGCGGCCGTAGCTGTCCGTCCAGATCTCTTCGCCGGCCTTGCCCACCACCACCGCGGTCTGCGTCCCCGCGATCACCGGGCGCGGGGTGTGCAGCGGGGGGCGGAACGCGGCCGACGCGGGGAACGCCTCGAACTCGTTGGCGTAGCCGTCCTGGTCGGCCCGCAGCGTGACGGCGCGCAGCACGTAGGCGGCGTTGGCGTCGGGGCGCGGGTGGCCGGCCAGGGTGAAGCGGTGCCCCGCCACGAAGCCGCGGCAGGTGGAGGCGCCGGCCAGCCCCGCCGCGCCGGCCGCCCGGGCCTCCCAGCGCCGCCGGGCCACGTTCTCGCCGGCGGACTTCGCCGCGTAGCCGCCGGGGTAGTCGAACACCACGTAGCTGGCCGCTTCGCCCGCCGAGCTCGCCAGCAGGTCGGTGGCCGGCGTCAGGCAGCTGTAGTCGTCCAGCTGCACCCGGTCGGGGGTGGCCGCGTACGCCAGGGTGCACGCGGTCACGGCGTCGTCGAGCTCCCGGTCGGTCGCGCCCGGGCGCAGGTGCGCGGTGGGGAGCCCCGGGCAGGGCCCGAACCCCTGCGCGTCGTCCACAAGCACCAGGGTGTGCCCCTCTTCCGCGTGCTCGAAGCAGTAGGCGATCCCCGCCTCCTCCATCAGCCGCGAGGCGAAGGCGAAGTCGGTCTCGCGGTACTGCACGCAGAACTCGAGGGCGTCGTACGTCCCCTTGAGCGCGCTCCGCACCGCGTGGCCCGCGAACAGCAGGTCCAGGATCTGCGGCACCGACTTTCCCTGGAAGATCCGGCAGTCGGCGCGCAGGGTGAGCAGCCACAGCCACGGGCGCAGCTCGGCGCGGTAGCGGGCGGTGCGCACGGGGGCGGGCGCCTGGGCGAACCGCGTCACCACGCCGTGGATCCAGCGGGGCGCGGCACCCGTCCTGCACACCGCGACCGCCAGCTCCTTTCCCACGGCGCCGGCGAGGTCGATGGCCCCCTCGTCGCTCTCCAGCTCCACCTCGAAGAGGAACGGCTCCGACACGGCCTCGCGCCCCTGTACCGCGCCGACGCGGAGCGAGCCCGCCGCGAAGGGCGAGGTGACGGTGAGCGGGAGGTGGTTCTGGGAGAGCGTCATGGTGGTGGCGAGGTGGCCGGTGCGGGTGGGCGGTTCGCGGCGGGCCCGCGCGGTTCGCGGGCGGGGAGCGGGCGCGGCGGCAACGGGGGCAGCGCCGCTCGCCGGTGACGTATATCTATGCGGACCGGCGCCGGGCCCCTGTATCCGCAACGGCCACCCGTCGGGCCGGGGCGGCCACGCCGCCGTCGTCCACGCCGCAGGCGCGCAGGAAGAGGGTGCAGGCCAGCGGCAGCCCCCCGCGGTCGCGCAGCTCGCGCGGGCGCAGGCCGGTGAGCCGCATCAGGCTCTTGCGGAGCGCCGAGCCGCTGGAAAGCTCCAGGGTGCGCGCGACGCTCTCGGCGCTGCGGCCGTCGTCCAGCAGGCGGGCGGCGTGGAGGATGCAGCGCCACGCCAGCAGGCGCTCCGGGCCGGGCAGCCCCGCGGCGGGGAGCACCCGCCGCAGCGTGCGCGGGCTGCACCGGGCCGCGCGGGCGAGCTGGGCCGCGTCCGCCCCCGCCCCGGCCGACAGGAGCACGGCGCGCAGCCAGGCGTCCAGCTCCGGCGGAACGCGGTGGGCGAGCGCCTGGGCCACCCGGTCCAGCGGCCCCTGGTTCAGGTGCTCGCGCAGGCAGCGGGCGAGCGCCGCGGCGGCGCCGTCGCTCGCGGCGCACACCACCTCGCGCACCCCCAGCGGCGCCAGGGCGAAGGCGTCGGCGGCGGACCGCCGGGTGAAGTCGCCGTACGCCACCACCTCCAGCGCGGGGAGGCGCCGGCGGAGGAGGGCCACCTCGGCCGCCCCGAATACGCCACCGTGGTAGGGGTCCACGAACGCGATCGCCACGGCCGAGGCCGAGCCCATGGCGGCCAGATCGGCCCAGCCCTCCGCCGCGCGCAGCGTGTGAAAGACGCCGCCGGCCGATTCGCCCAGCACGGCGCGGCGGAGGAGGCCGGTGGCGGCGGGGGAGCGGGAAAGAACGAGAACGTCGGCCATGGTCGGTGCTTCGCGGCTCGTGGGGGGTCTCCGGGCTCGTCACGGCCCGCGGCGGGGGAGCCGGGCACCCGCCGGGCGCCCCGTATCGCTCCATCACGGCGCAACTCTATCGCGGGCCTCTCAATGACCTGTCCACACGACCGTCACAGCGCGGGTTGATCCTCACGTGTTCACGTTCAAGGTGTTGGGCGGCCCGGTTCTCACGGGTCCGCAGGGTCCCGTCACGGGCCGCGCCGCGTACCGGCGGCGGATGGCGCTGCTGGCGGTGCTCGCGGTCGCCCGCGGGCGGCCGGTGGGGCGCGAGCGGCTGATCGGGCTGCTCTGGCCCGAGCACGCCGGCGACGCCGCCCGCCACACCCTCTCCGAGTCGCTCTACGTCCTGCGCCGCGAGCTGGGGGCCGGCCTTTTCACCTCGGTGGGCGACGAGGTGGCGCTGTCGCCCGCCGAGGTGCGCAGCGACGTGGGGGCGTTCGAGCAGGCGCTGGAGGAGGGGCGGCTCGAAGACGCGGTGCGCGAATACGGCGGACCGCTGCTGGAGGGCTTCTTCGTGGACGACGCGCCCGAGTTCGAGCGCTGGGTAGACGCCGAGCGCGACCGCCTCGCGCGCGCCTTCGCCGCCGCGCTCGAGGCGCTGGCGGAGCGGGCCGAGGCCGCGGGGGCGCGGATGGAGGCGGTGGAGTGGTGGCGGTCGCTGGCCGCGCACGACCCGTACTCTTCGCGGGCGGTGCTGCGGCTGGTGCACGCGCTGGACGCGGCCGGCGAGCGCGCCGGCGCCCTGCGCTCGGCCGCGGCCCACGCCGCGCGCATGCGCGAGGAGTTGGGGGTGGAGCCCGGCGAGGCGCTGGCCGCCTTCGTGGAGCGCCTCCGCGCCGAGCCGCCCCCCGCCCCTCCGACCCCTCGCGCGGAGCCGCGGGCGGCGGTGGAGCCGGAGGACGAGGAAGCGTTGGGCGAGGCGGGGGATGCGGACTCGCCGGCCGGAGCGTCCGTCGCGCCGCGGGGCCAGGCCGCTCTCCCGGACCCGGGAGCAGCCGCCGTCGGGCCCGCGGCCACGGCCGGGGCGCGACGCCGTGGGTGGCGCCGCCGCTGGACGCTGGCGGCTGCGGCGGCGGCGGCGCTCGGCGCGGCGGCGCTGGCCGCGGTCCTGCTGCGTCCCCCGCGCGACGTGCCCCCCGCCGCCGCGTCGCGCTACGACCCGCGGCGCATCGCCGTGCTCTACTTCGACGACGACTCGCCCGGGGGCGACCTGGGGTACCTGGCCACCGGGCTCACCGGCGAGCTGATCGACGAGCTCAGCCAGGTTCCGGCGCTGGACGTGGTCTCGCGCAACGCGGTCAAGCCCTACCGCGACGGCGAGATCAGCCTCGACTCGCTGGTGGCGCGGCTGCAGGTGGGTACGGTGGTGGAGGGAAGCGTGCAGCGGTCGGGCGACAGCGTGCGCGTGCGGGTGCAGCTGGTGGACACCGAGCGGCGCTCGCACCTGGAGAGCCGCACCGTTGTACGGCGCCTGGACGACCTGTTCGCGCTGGAGCGGGCGGTGGGCGAGGAGATCAGCGCCGCGCTGCGGCGGCGGCTGGGGCAGGAGGTGCGGCTGCGGCAGGCCGCGTCGGAGACCCGGAGCGCGGAGGCGCTGGGGCTGGTGCTGCGCGCCGAGGAGGCCCGCGAGCAGGCAGACGGGCTGGCCCGCCGCCGCCACCCGCTCGACGCCGCCTCGGCGCTACGGTCGCTGGCGCGGGCCGACTCGCTCCTGGCGCTCGCCCAGGCTGCCGACCCGGGCTGGGCGCGGCCCCCGGTGCTGCGCGGCGCGGTCACCCTGGCGCGGGCCGACCTGTCGCCCGCCGGCGAGCAGCCCCGGCTGCTCGCCGCGGCGATCGCCGCGGCCGACGGCGTGCTGGCGCGGGAGCCGCGGCACCCCGCCGCGCTGGCCCTGCGCGGCAAGGCGGGGTGGAAGCTCGCGGTCGCCAGCGGCGGCGACACCATCGCCCGCGCGCGGCTGCTGAGCGGCGCCGAGCGCGACCTGCGCGCCGCGCTCGACGCCGACAGCACGCAGGCCCCGGCCTGGGCCTCGCTGGGCCAGCTCCTGCGCATCCGCGGGCGCTTCGCCGAGTCGGACCTGGCGGTGCGCACCGCGCTCGGCCAGGACGCCTGGCTCGACGATGCCGACAAGATCCTGCTGCGCCTGTACTTCGGCGCCATGGCGCAGGGCGACTACGCCGCCGCCCGCGAGCTGTGCGCCCGGGGGCGTGCACAATTCGCGGGCGACTGGCACTTCGTGGCGTGCCGGCTGACCCTGCTGCGCGAAGACCCCTCGGCGGCGCCCGCCCCGCGGCTCGCCTGGGCGCTGGTGGCGGAGCTCGACCGCCTGTACCCCGCCGCCCGCGCCCGCGACGAGGGGATGCCCTACGAGCCCCTCTACCGGCGGATGCTGGCGGCCGCCGTGCTGGCGCGCGCCGGCCAGGCCGACAGTGCCCGGGCGGTGGTGGCGCGGCTCCGCGCCCAGGCGGCGGCCGACCCCGAGCTCCGCATCCCCCTGCTGTACGACGAGGCCCACGTGGCGCTTTTCCTGGGCGACCGCGCGGGGGCCCGGCGGCTGCTGGACCGCTACCTGGCCGAACGCCCGGCCTTTCGCGCCTCCGTGGCCCGCGACGCCGCCTTCCGCGACCTCTTCGCCGGAGCCGGCGCGGCGACGCCGCCCTGACCGGGCCAGACCGGGCTGGCCGCCGCCTTCGACTTCTGGTGCTTCCCCACCTTCTTCTTCTCCCACAGCACCATGGTGCGGCCCGCCATGTCGGCGTATTCCGAGCGCGGCAGGTGCATCGTGGCGTACACGGTGGAGGGAGCGGGGTCGTCGACGACGCGCCCGGTCGCGTAGTCGAAGCGGTGCAGCATGGCGCTCCGTACGTCTTCCGTGCAGGTGGACGAGGGGGGCACGATCAGGCCGTTCCACTTCCCCATCAGGCACGCCTCGAAGAACCACGAGCCGCTCCCCTTCACCGACGCGTAGTAGGGAAGGAGCAGCGTCTCCACCGCGCCGTCGGTCCAGAACAGCGAGTCGGGAACGAACTCGGTGGCGGGGTCGTCCTTGGCGGGAATCAGCGTCTGCACGATGGGGCCGTGTGCGCCCTCCACGTGGAGCACCACCCCGGAGGGCGCCGGGCGGTCTGGGCGGACGGGCCGGGCCAGCGCCGAGAACAGGGGAGTCCCCAGCAGCGACGGCGGCGACTCGCCCGTGTACACCTCCGGGACCAGCGACGTCCCGTCGGTGTCGAACGCGACGAAGTGCCCCCGCATCCCGCTCACGAACTCGGCGACGTCGCGTGCCACCACGCTCTCCACGTTCTCCGAGATCTCCCACCCGGGGCGGACCTCCGGGAGGCTGGAGCCCGCCGTCGGGGGCCCTCCGACCGGGTACGGCGCGGTGGAATAGCGCGCGGTGAACTCGTCCAGGCTCAGCAGCCTCAGCTGCGAGCCTCCCTCCAGGCAGATCAGCCCCACGGTGTTCGCCAGCAACAGGGGGGTCCCGCAGGCGGGCGGCTTGCGGCCGCAGAGGTAGGCGACCGCGCACACCTGCACCTCGTCGGCCGGGTAGCCGTACCACGCGTCGAAGAACTGGCCCAGGCACCGCGGCGCATCGTGGGCGGACACCGACGCGTAGAGGGGGACGAGGAACTTCTCCACCGAGCTTTCGCTCCAGAACAGCGCGCTCGCCCGGTATCCCGACACCTCGAGGGTCAGCGGCTTGCCCGTGCTCGAGGGCACCGAGAACTCCACTTCCTTCACCAGCGGGCGCGAGGTGAACGATCGGGTGAACACCGGCAGCGTCGGGCCCGTGCCCGAGTTGTCCAGCACCATGTAGCCGGTGCCCGGGTCATAGGCGAAGTTCAGCTGCCGGTCTCTCACCGCGCTCGCCCACTCCGCCGCCATGCGCAGGGCGCGGTAGGCGGGGGGGTGTTGCGTCGGCGAAGTGGATGCGGCGGGCTTGTCGAGTCGGCTCATTGTCGTGGCTCCCGTTATGGAAGGATGGGAAGGCATCTCCGGTCGCGAACGCTCCGTCCGCACCGGTGAGGGGGAAGATAGGCGAAGGGAGTCAAAGGACTTTCCTCGTCATCATCAATCAGGGAAAATCCGGCTGGAGGGCGGCCTCGATGACTCGATGGCCCCGCCACCCAGTGCACGGTGACGGGGCCATCATTCAACGCACGGCCGATTTTATGTTGCCTGGAAGACCCGCTCGGCTCCTGCTCCGGTGCGTGAAACCAGCACGTCACGTATGCCCTCGGCCACCGTGCCGGATC
>DASQLJ010000860.1:0-3755 GCA_035630095.1 Longimicrobium sp. | reverse complement strand
CCTCACTAAAGCTTGCAGGCCGAAGGATCTATAACACGTCGATGCGACACCCTGGCCGTAGCGCTCCGTCGATAATAGATCCTTCGGGCTGCGGCCATTTGTGTAGCCGCGGCGCCGAGTGGTCGTCCTCAGGATGACAAGTTCGAGGTCGGTGAGGAATGCGAAGTCAATCTCCCGATCCTGGTATCAGGCCGTTCAGCGGCGGAGGATGGCTTCCAGCTCCGGATCGCGGCCGGCGAAGTAGTCGCGCGAGCTCGCGCGCACGAGGATCTCGGGGTGCACGCGGTCCACGTGCATCTCCAGCGCGGTGTGGAGGCTGCGAGGGCCTGTCTTGCGCAGCGCGTAGCTGTGCACGCGGTCGGCGAAGTGCAGTGTGAGCCGCGAGTTGGGCATCCGCAGGTTGCCGCCCTCCGCCCAGAAGTCCTCCAACCCCTCGCCCGCCGGCTCGCCCACCACCGTCGCCCGCCCCCACTGCCGCAGCTGCCCCACGTGCGACAGGCCGGCGGAGAAGGTGGCGCGCCCGGTGATCACGTACAGCCGCGCGCCGCGCGCTCGCGAGGCGTCCGACAGCCGCCGCATCAGCGTCGCGCCGATCTCCAGGTTGCCGCCGGTGTTGAAGCGCTCGTCCACCACCACCTTCGCCACCTGCTGCTCGGCGAGCGCCGCGAGCACGCGCGTGGTGAACGCCTCCATCGTCTCGCCCTGCATCTGCACGGCGCGGTTGTGCTGGATGTACAGCGTGCGCTCGGCGGGGAGATACTGCATCCAGTACGGGCGCAGCGGATCGCGCAGGTACAGCGGCAGCCGCGTGGAATCCATCTGCAGCGCGCTTACCCACGGCCCTTGCACGCCCGGGTGCAGCGGCGACACGTCCCACCACGCCTCCACCGGCTGCTCCGAGCGCCGCAGCGGCAGCGGCTCCAGCCTCCGCTCGCCCCGGCGCCCCGCGCGGTCCACGAACCTCACCGTGGGCGATGCGCCGGCGGGGCAGACGTGGAGCCCCTCCAGCAGCTCGGGACTGGTCATCGTATACGTGCTCTTGTACGCCGCCCACGAGTCGTTCGCCGCGTACAGCGGGCGCACGGCGCGCCGCACCTCGTCCACCGGCCGCCCGCAGATGTGCGTCACCCGCGCGCCGAGCAGCGCCTCGTGCCCCGGCTGCGCGCGGATCACGAAAAGGCCGTCGGTGAACCACCACACGCGCACCGGCAGGCGGCGCACCTCGGTGCGGTTGCGCACCAGGTACAGCCGCGTGTGCGCGTTCTCCGCCAGCGCCACGGCCTCCGCGAGGCCGGCGATCATCTCCGCGTCCGTCTTCCCGTCCGCCGACGCGGCCAGCGCGGCGACGGCGGCCCGGAACCGCGCCCGCTCGGCGTCGTTGAAGCTGCGGTCGCGCGGGAGGAACGAGTCCACCGCGAACTGCAGGTCCGCGCGCCACTTCTCGGGCGTCATCGGGTTGTGCTGGGCTGGCGCGGCGGTGGCGGCGGAGAACGTGAGAACGGCGAGGGCGATGTGGATGGGGACGCGGCGCGGCATGGGAGCGTTCAGCGTGGGGCGGAGGGGAGGGGATGCTCTAATCGTTGGACGAAGGCGGAGGTCGGATGGTTTGAAGATGGTATACTGTATACTCCTCGCCCTCGTCGGGTCGTCCACGGGGCACGCCAGGGCGGACGCGACAGGCGAGGTCCGCGGTGGAAGAGCAGCGGCCCCGCTCCGAATCCCGGAGCGGGGCCGCGTTGCCATCTGCCGAAGAACGCCGTGCGGAGGCGTCAGACCGCGGCGGGGACGGCTTCCTCCTCGGTGACTTCTTCCGGGCGGAGCGTGTCCATGAAGGAGCTGACGGAGAAGACCGCGTTCCCGGCGCCGGCCACGCCGTAGCCCGGGGGCGGCTTCAGGCCATGCTTCTCCAGCGTCTCGCGGTACACCTCCAGCAGCCGGATGTGGTACTCCAGCGGCGCGCCCTCGGGGTTGTCGCGGCCCAGCGGCGTGGCCGGCTCGGGGCACCAGGTGGTGAAGCGCGGCGTCACGCCGCGGCTCATGAAGTGGTTCAGCCCCTCGGCGGTCGACGCGATCGCCTCGTTCACCGTCGCGAAGCCGAACGGGCGCGCCATCTCCACGCCGGCCACGAAGTTGGGGATCACGTAGCGCGCGCCGAACACCTCCGCCGCGTCGAAGATGCGCCGGTGCCACTCCTCGCGGCCCACGTAGCGCTCCTTGCCGGGGCAGATGATCTCGAACAGGCGCTTGTCCCACACCTCGTAGTTGGGGTGGTAGATCTTGATGCCGTAGTCCTTGTAGCGCTGCACGTCGGCCCGCGGCAGCGCCTGCGCCACCACCTTGCCGATCCAGCGGTTGGGGAAGCGCTCCTCGATCGCCTGCGCGTAGCGGCCGTAGAAGTCGGCCTCCTCCAGCCCGTCCACCTTGCTGGTCACCGACCCCCCGGTGAGCGTGTACGCCTTGCTCGCCTTCGCCGTGTCGTAGCGGTCGATGATGGCCAGCGCCTCCAGCACGTCGTCCACGCCCTTCACGCCGGTGTAGGGGCGGCCTTCCTGCTTGTGCTGGCGCCAGTTGTGGTTGATGTCGCAGTACTGGCACTCTTCCTTGGCGCCGAAGTACTGGCACAGCCGCAGCACGGTGAGGTAGATGAGGTAGCCCCACTGGATGGTGGGCGCCGTCTCCATCACCGTCTTGCCATTGGCCAGGGTGTGCCGGTAGTACTCGGGCATCGGCGGCAGCCCCACGTCGGCGATCACGCGGCCGTCCATCGACAGGCGCAGCCCGCCGCTCTCGTCGCGCGCCACGCGGTACGGCGAGTCGGGGTTCACGCGCACCGACACGATGGTGCGGCGCAGCTCGTACGGGCCGCCGGTGAGCGCGACCTCCTCGGGCGGGCGCCGGCGCGCGGCCTCGCCCAGCTGGGCCAGTGGCTTCTGGTCGAAGCTGAAGATGAAGTACGACTTGGGCTTGACCTCGCCTTCGAGGTTGTCGGTCAGCGCCGAGTCGTCGAAGGCCATGCCGGTGCGCAGCAGGTCTTCCTTCACCACCGCTTCGCGGGGGATGTGCGGAAAGCGAGCGATCAGCCCTTCGACGAGGGCGGTGCGTGTCTGATCCAAGGCGTCCTTCGCGGGGTCGTGTGATGACGCCGTGAATCTATCGAAACTGCAACGAGTTGAAAACCGGGCGGACGTGCGGGGGGATACGGATAGAACGCCGCGTTCAGCCGTCGCCGTCGAACTCCACGCGAGCATAGATCTCGTCAATCGGGATTTCACAGCCGAGCGTCTCGATCCGCAGTACCCCGTCAGGCTCGCCGATCTCGCTCAGCATCCAGTGATCGCCGTGACGCACGTACTGCTCGACGCGCATCTCACCCTGTGCGACCATACCGCCGCGTGCGGGGTGACGCTGCGGACGCGCGATGAACCTTCCGCTAAGGCTGCTTGCGCGGGCGCTGGCGCATCCGTTGCGCAGGGGCGGACGCGTCGACATCCACCAGTACCGGCGCGCGGTGGATTGATCGGGCGAGCAGGTCGAGGAAATTTCGACGCGGTCGAGGGAGGTCACCGGCACGGGCGGCGGAGTGCGATGCGGGTCATGATGTGGAAATTTGCGAGTGAACTCGCGGCTACAACGGCACACAGTCCGCCTTCGCGGCGCCTTCTCGGACTTCAAAGGGGAGATCAGTCGTAGCGGCGGGCGAGCCCGCGCAGGGCGGGCGTGTCCAGCCAGTCGCGCGCGGCGGTGACCTGCACGCT
>DASQLJ010000859.1:0-3382 GCA_035630095.1 Longimicrobium sp. | reverse complement strand
CTCGATCGCTGCCCGCACGGCGGGCGAGAGTACCTCGCCACTCGTTTCCAGGTGCTCGACTATGCTCATGAGCCACAAGATGTAGTGGCACTAGTGAACAAAGTCCACAATCTTCGTGTCCCACCCTGAACGATTACTGCGAGGCTTCCCATCGTTCCAGCTTGCGGCTTCAGCCGCCTTTCGCGGAAACCGGCTCTTCCACCCGCCCATCCCACGAAATCCTTGCCCCCGGCCGCCGCGGCACGGATGTTCCGTTCCGTGCGGTTCGTTTCGGCCTCCGCCGCGGCTTCACCGGCCGCGCGAGGCGCGTGTCCCACCGGAGACACCTTCCCATGTTCCAGCGAATGCGGGCGCCGGCGAGCGCCCTTCTCCTTGTGGCCGCCACCTTCGCGGGCGAAGGGGCGCGGGCGCAGCGGCCCGGCACCACGACCCAGACGGTGGCCGGGCCGCGCTACCAGGCGGGCGGGCTGCGGCAGGCGGTGCTCGGCGAGAGCTACCGCGACGAGTGGACGGCGCCGATCACCGTCCCCGTGCTGAACCCCGACACCTTCGCCGGCGGGCTCACCGTGGAGAAGGAGGGCGGCGGGCTCAGCACCGAGTCGCTGCGGCTGCTCGCGCGCAACGGGCGCGAGTACGTCTTCCGCTCCGTCGACAAGAACGTGACCCCGGCGCTCCCGCCCGACCTGCGCGGCACCCTCCCGCACCAGATGGTGCAGGACCTGGTCAGCGGCAAGCACCCCGGCGGCGCGCTGATCGTGCCCACGCTCCTCGAGGCGGTGGGCGTGCTGCACGCCACCCCGGCCTACTACGTGATGCCCGACCACCCCTTCCTGGGCGAGTTGCGCGAGCAGTTCCGCGGCCGGCTGGGGATGGTGGAAGAGCGCCCCACCGACGGCTTCGCCGGCTCGCGCGACGTGCAGGGGAGCGACGACTTCCAGGAGAAGATCGAGGAAGACCCCGAGGAGCGCGTCGACGCGCGCGGCTTCCTCACCGCGCGGCTGATGGACCTGCTGGTCGGCGACTGGGACCGGCACTGGGACCAGTGGCGCTGGGCCCGCTTCGACACGGGCGGCCTCCACTGGTGGCGCCCGATCCCGCGCGACCGCGACAACGCCTTCAACGACCAGGAAGGGCTCGTCGCCGGCATCGGCCGCCACGTGGTGCCCACGCTGGTGCACTTCGAGCCCGAGTACGACCGGCTGCGGCGCTACGAGCACCAGCCCGGCGGCCTCGACCGCCTCCTCCTCTCCGGCCTCCCGCGCGCCGCGTGGGACTCCACCTCGCGCTTCATCCGCGCGCGCCTGACCGACGCGGTGATCGACGCCGCCGTGCGCCGCGTCCCCGCGCCCTGGTTCGCGGCGTCGGGCGAGGAGATCGCCGCCAACCTCAAGGCCCGCCGCGACTCGCTCCCGGCCATCGCCGCCGAGCACTACGCGATGCTGGCGCGCGAGGTGGACGTCCACACCACCGACAAGGTCGAGACCGCCGAGGTCGTGCGCCTTCCGGACGGCGGCGTGGAGGTAACCGTGCGCACCCCGGCCGACCGCGGCGCGCCCTACTTCCGCCGCGTCTTCAGCCCGGCCGAGACGCGCGAGGTGCGGCTCTACCTGCACGGCGGCGACGACCGCGCCACGGTGCGCGGCGCCTCCCCCCGCGACGCCATCCTGGTGCGCGTGATCGGCGGCGGCGGCGACGACCGGCTGAGCGACGAGTCCACCGCGGGCGGCGGCCGGCGCACCGTGCTCTACGACGACCGCGGCGACAACACCTTCCAGCCCGGCGGCGAGGCGAAGGTGGACGAGCGGGAGTGGAATCCCCCGCGCCCGCTGACCCTGCTGGGCAACCCGCCCCCGCCGCGCGACTGGGGCACCTCGTCCACCTGGCTGGCGCCGTACGCCAACTGGGAGCTGAACGTGGGCCCGGTGGTGGGGTTCGGCCCGCAGTGGACGCGCTACGGCTTCCGCCGCGCGCCCCTCGCCGAGCAGATCGGGCTGCGGCTGCTGTGGGCGCCCTTCGAGCCCGACGGCTTCGGCGCGCAACTCCACTACAGCCGGCACATCACCAACCGCCCCGCCTCGGTGTGGCTGCGGGCGCGCGGGAGCAGCTTCGAGTACGTGCGCTACCACGGGATGGGCAACGACACGCCCGAGGACCCCGGCGCCGGCCTCTTCGAGGTGGACCAGACGCAGGTGCGCGTGCAGACCGCCTACCAGCTCAACCCCTCGCCGCGGCTGGTGCTGTACGCCGGCCCGGCGGCGAAGTGGACCGACCCCGGCGTGGTGGCGGCGCCCACCCCCGGCGTGTTGGGCATCGACCGCTTCTGGCAGGCGGGCGCCATGGCCGGCGCCGCGTACGACGGGCGCGACAGCGTGATGTACCCGCGCCGCGGCGCCCGCGCGCGGGTCGACGTCTCGGGCTACGGCACCGACCTGGGCTCGCCGTTCGGGCGCGTGGAGGGTGAGGCCGAGGGCTACCTCTCCGTCCCCGGCTCCTTCGGGCCCACGCTGGCGCTGCGCGCGGGCGGCCAGTACGCGGCGGGCGACTATCCCTTCCAGGAGTCGGCGTTCGTGGGCGGGCCCATGAACCTGCGCGGCTACCCCTACCAGCGCTTCCGCGGCGACGCGGCGCTCTTCGGCTCGGCCGAGCTGCGGGCGCGGCTGGCGTACGTCAACCTGGGCATCGCACGTACGCACCTGGGCGCCTTCGCCCTGGCCGACGCGGGGCGGGTGTACCTGGGCGGCGACTCGCCGGGGGGGTGGCACACGGCGTACGGCGGCGGGCTGTCGTTCCAGACCATCGGCCGCACGGCCACGCTGGCCTACGCCCAGGGCGAGACCGGCACCCTGTACCTGACCATCGGGATGCCGTTCTGATCGTCTTCCGGCGGCGCCTCTGATCGGCGTCCCGCAGCGAACGGAATGGGGTCACACGGAGCAACGGAGGAAGCGGAGAACCGCGGTTCCTCCGTTCCCTCCGTTGCTCCGTGTGAATCCCGTTTTTGCTGTTTTTCCTGTCGGCGGCGGACCGATCGCCGGGGTACGAGGCGCGCTGGAACTCAGGTGGGACGAAGGTTGAATGCAGAGCCTAAGTGACGTGTTGACAACGGATTAGGTCTCATTTAAATTAGTGGTCTACGCGAGACCGGCGGTCTAAATGACGCCGGCCGGGCCGACGGGAAAGCGACAGCGAACCCGTTGACAGCCGCGCTCCAGACGATTAAGTTAGAAGGCTCCGCGGCGATTGGGTGATGCCGCGAACAAGCTGTTTGAAAACACGGGTATTGGGAAGTTGGGTTAAGTAAAGCGTCGAGAAGAAGACGCGAGCACCGACGTATGTCCAAGAGAAGGATCGGTGGGCTGGGTCCAATCCACGCCGCGCGAGT
>DASQLJ010000858.1:0-8747 GCA_035630095.1 Longimicrobium sp. | reverse complement strand
CGCTGCGGGCGGCGATCGACGGCGGCTACGCGGTGGGGCCGCGGATGCAGGTGGCGGGGCACTCGCTGGGGATCACCGGCGGCCACTGCGACGACAACGGCTACCGGCCGGGGCTGATGGAGCGCGACTACCGCCAGGGCGTGGCCGACGGACTCGACCAGGTGCGCGCCGCGGTGCGGTACCAGGCCAAGTACGGCGCCGACGTGATCAAGACCTGCGCGACCGGCGGCGTGCTGAGCGAGGGCGACGCCGTGGGCGTGCCGCAGTACACGCAGGAGGAGCTGAACGCGCTGGTCGCCGAGTCGCGCACGCTGGAGCGCCGCGTGGCCGCGCACGCCCACGGGGCCGAGGGGATCAAGATGGCGGTGCGCGCGGGCGTGGCCTCCATCGAGCACGGCTCCTTCCTGGACGAGGAGGGCGCGCGGCTGATGGCCCGCAGCGGCACCTACCTCGTCCCCACCCTCAGCGCCGGCGAGGCGGTGATGGCCGCCGCCGACCGCGGCGTGCTCACCGGGCTGCGCGCCGAGAAGGCGCGCGCCGCGGGCACCGCCATGCGCCGCGCCATCCGCATCGCCGTGGCGGCCGGCGTGCCGATCGCGCTGGGGACGGACGCGGGCGTGGGCCAGCACGGTGCCAACGGCCACGAGTTCACGCTCATGGCGCAGTGGGGCGGGATGACGCCGATGCAGGCGATCGTGGCCGGCACCAGCAGCGCCGCGAAGCTGATGGGGTGGGAGGACCGCGTCGGCACGCTCGCCGCCGGCCGCCTGGCCGACATCGTCGCCGTCGCCGGCGACCCGCTGCAGAACGTGCAGGCGCTGGAGACGGCGACCTTCGTGATGAAGAACGGCGTCGTGTACAAGGAGCCGCAGCGCCGCTGATCGCGCGTGATGGTCGACTCTCGGCAAGTCGATTGGGAACGAAGACGGGCCGGCGCGGGGATGATCCCGAGCCGGCCCGTTTTGCGCGCGCCGCCGAGCGTGGTGAACGCCCTGGATCACGGTTGATCAACCATCCGTGACTTATGCTCCCTGCGGCGGGCCGCGCGAAGCGCGGATGACGGAGGGCGCGGGGACGTCGTAGCTTCACGAGCGACAGGTTGATTGCGCCATCAACCTGTGCCCCGCGAGCCTTGAAGAGCCCGATGAGCAAGCATCCCCCCGATCCGCAATCCACCGCCATGCAGGCGCTTCGCGACGACCCGCCGGGAGAGACGCTGTCGGCCGCACACGCGGCCCGCGAGCTCGGCGTGAGCCGGCGCACCCTCTACGCGTACGTCAGCCGCGGCCTGCTCGCCTCCATCGCCGATCCGCGGAATCCCCGCGCGCGACGGTACCCGGTCGCCGGCGTGCAGCGGCTCGCCGCGTTCCGGGCCGCCCGTCGCGATCCGGCGCTGGGCGCGCGCGCCGCCGCGCGAGGCGCCCTGGCGTGGGGCGAGCCGATCCTCGAATCCGCAATCACCCAGATCACCGACGGCCGGCTGTACTACCGCGGCCACGATGCGCTGGCGCTGGCGGAGAAGGCTGCCGCGGCGCCGGTCCCCGGCGGCTGGTTCGAGCGCGTCACCGAGCTCCTGTGGCGCGGCGTGCTCCCCGGTGTCCAGGCGCCGGGTGCCGCGCCCAGATGGCTGCACCCCGTTCTCGCGAGCCTCTCCCAGGCGCCCGGCACACTCGACGCGGCCACGCCGGTCCAGGCCGCGCGCGCCCTCCTGCCGCTGGCGGAAGCGCTGGATGCGGCCGGGGGCGACCTGGACCCCGCATCCGTCGCGCGCGTGGGACGTGACGTGATCGCCCTGGTGAGCACCCTCGCGTGCGGCGGCCCGTTCACCGGTCAGGATGGGGAGACGGACGGACGCGCGGATGCGAGCGTCGCCGCGCGGATCGCCGCGTCGTGGAGCGGCGGCCGGAGCACGCGGGAGGCGGCGGGGGTGATCGACGCCGCGCTGGTGCTGGTGGCCGATCACGAGCTGAACGTCAGCGCGTTCGCGGCCCGCGTGGTGGCCTCCGCCGGCGCATCGCCCTATGCGGCGATCGCGGCGGGGTTCGCCGCGCTGGAGGGCGCTCGCCACGGCGGCGAGACCTCCTCCGTCACCGCGCTGCTGGGCGAGGCGGAGTCGCTGGTGGAGGATGCCCAAGCCGGCCGCGCGACGGCGGAGCGGCTCCGCGCGCACGTGACCCGCCAACTCCGGCAGCAGGGGAGGATTCCGGGCTTCGGCCACCGCCTCTACCCCGACGGCGACCCGCGAGCGGCGCTCCTCCTCCGCCTCCTCCGCGAGCGCTGGGGAGGCCCCGGCGGCTCGCCCGCGCTCGCCGCCGCCGACGCGCTCGCCGCCGAGGTTCACGCAATCGACGGCAGCCGCCCTTCCGTCGACTTCGCCCTCGCGACGCTGTGCCGCGTCATCGGCGCGCCGCCGTCGGCACCGCTCGCGCTGTTCGCGGTGGGGCGCACGGCCGGCCTGGTCGCGCACGCGCTCGAGCAGTATCGCTCGGACCGCCTGCTGCGCCCCCGCGCCCGGTACGTGGGGCCGCCGCCGCTCGATCCCGTCACCCCCGGCCCGCGAAAGCGCAATGTCTGACCCCACCCCCGCCCTCCTGCTGAGCGAGCTCGTCGAGTACGAGCGGGAGGAGCTGGCCCGCTGGGCCGAGTTCTTCGCGGCGTGCCCGGGCGCACTGGACCTGCCGTTCGCGCCCGGCCCCGAATCCCGCATGCCCACCGTGCGCGCCGTGGTGCACCACATCGCCGGGGTCGAGCTGCGCTACGTGGATCGGCTGGAGGGCGAGCCCGTCACGCCCTTCGAGGCGATCCCGCGAGAGCCGGCCGAGGCGCTCTGCGACGCGGCCCGGGACGCCAACCGGCGGCTGGGCGACTGGCTGACGCGGGCGACGGGGGAGGAGCTGGCCCGTATCATCGAATTCGAGACCATCAGCGCGGGCACCTTCCGGGCGAGCGCGCGCAAGATCGCCGCGCACGCGCTGCTGCACGGCGTGCGCACCTGGGCGCAGGTCGCCACCGTCCTCCGCCTGAACGGAATCACCTCGCCCGGACGGCACGACCTGCTCTTCAGCGAGGCACTGGAATAGTCGGCAGGATGAGTCCACGCGAGTCAGCTCCCGGCGCACGGACTGGGTCGCGCGCAATCATTACAACATTCGTACGACCGCGCACACCACCGCTGCCCGTCGGCGAGTATCTTCCCCTGCGACCCGCCCCGCGCCGACGCCGGGGACGATGACGAATTCACCGCGCGGCACCCGATCCGCCGCGCGCCACCGGCACCGCCGATGAACTTCGACCTGAGCGCGCAGATCCCCCTGCTCGAGCGCACCCCGGCCATGCTGCGGGCGATGCTGGATGGGCTTCCATCCGAATGGACCGACGCCACCGAAGGCCCGGAGACGTGGAGCCCGTACGTCATCGTGGGCCACCTGGTGCACTGCGAGCGCGTCAACTGGGTCCCGCGTGCCCGGATGATCCTGGAGCACGGCCCAGCCCGGCCGTTCGCGCCGTTCGACCGCGAACCGCCACCCCGCGAGGGCGCGCGACAGACCCTCGGCGACCTGCTCGACGAATTCGCCGGGGTGCGGGCGGAGAACCTCGCGACCCTCGCCTCGTGGCGGCTCGACGAGCGGCAGCTCGCCCTCGAAGGGCTGCACACCGAGTTCGGGCGGGTGACGTTGAGCCAGCTGCTCGCCACCTGGGTCGCGCACGACTTGGCGCACGTGGCGCAGGTCGCCCGAGTCATGGCGAAACAGTACCGCGAGGCGGTCGGCCCGTGGCGGGCGTTCCTGCCGATCCTGGACCGGTAGCGAGAGCTACCCCCGCAGCTCCCGCGGCCGCGCGCCTGCGTTGCGGCGCAGGAGGCGGCGCAGGGTGGTGGGCTCGGCGTAGCCCACGCGCCGCGCGATCTCCTCCACCGTGCAGGTGGTGGTCTCCAGCAGCTCCACCGCGCGCTCCACCCGCAGGCGTTGGAGAAATCGCACGGGCGAGAGCCCCGTCGCCCGCACCACCCGCCGGGCGAAGGTGCGCGGGGAAAGCCCGGCGGCGTCCGCCAGCTCCCTCGCGTCGATCCCGGTGCCCAGGTGCTCGCGCGCCCACCGCTCCGCGCGGACGACGTCGGCATCCTGCGCGGCGAGGTAGCCCACGGCCATGTAGCGGGCCTGGCTCCGGCGCCCGTCCAGCAGGAGGTATCGCGCGCACTGGCCGGCGAGCTCGGCGCCGGCGTGGCGCCCGACCAGCGCGAGCATCAGGTCGAGCTGCGCCATCGCGGCGCCCGCGGTGGTGACCGGCCCGTCCGCCACCACCATGGCCTCGGGGTCTAGGCGCACGCCGGGGTACATCCGCTGGAAGAGCGGGGCGAGCCACCAGGTGGTGGTGGCGCGCCGGCCGTCCAGCAGACCGGCCTCCGCGAGGAGGAACACGGACGAGCACGACGCCGCGACCTCGCCGCCGCGGCCGGCCGCCCGCTCGAGCGCGCGCATCGCCGCGAGCACGTCCTTGCGGCCGAAACGTTCCGAAACCGCCGCCTCCGTGGTGGCGCCGAGCCCCGGCACGATCACCAGGCCCGCATCGGCAGACGGGTCCGCCGCGGGGAGCGGGTCTCCGCCGGCGTGGAGATGCGCGGCGATCCCGCGCCCCGAGCCCGAGACGCGCAGCGCGAACGCGGGTGACCTCCCCGCCATCGCCCGCAGCCGGTTGGCGGTGGCGATCGTGTCGGTGGTGATCGCGACGCTCGACGGCATCGCGCCGGCGAGAACCATCACGTCGATGACGAGCATGGCGAGAAATCCCCGGAAGGTGGCGAATGTGACGCTGGCGGGTAGGGTGGCACGGCGCGAACGTCATCGCAACCCCGCGGGCCGGCCGGACGCCGCGGGGGCGAGTGCCATCCACCCCCGGACCCGCCCGCAGGAGACGCCATGCCCATGCTGGAGCCTGACCCGCTCGACGACTTCGAACGCCGCGAGCTGCCGCTGCGGGGCAGCTCGAAGACGGTGTACGTGGCGGGCGACGGGCCCGCCGTGATCGTCATGCACGAGCTGCCGGGGATCAGCCCCCACATCGCGCGGTTCGCGCGGTGGGTGCGCGACGCGGGGTTCGCCGTCTACATGCCCTCCCTCTTCGGCGAGGACGGCGCCGTCCCCTCGGCGGAGGAAGGCGAGCAGGTCTTCCGGCGCGCATGCGTCAGCGCGGAGTTCCGCGCGCTTGGCGGCGGCGGAGCCTCCAGCCCGGTCTCCGCGTGGCTCCGCGAACTGGCGCGCGTGGCGCACACCGAGCGCGGCGGCCTGGGCGTGGGCGCGATCGGCATGTGCTTCACCGGCAACTTCGCGCTGTCGATGATGCTGGAGCCGGCGGTGCTCGCGCCGGTGCTCTCCCAGCCCTCGCTCCCGTTCGACAACCCGGCCGGGCTGGAGATCTCCGCGCCGGAGCTCGGGGCCGTCCGCGAGCGCCTGGAGCGCGAAGACCTGACCGTGCGCGCCTACCGCTTCGCCGGCGACCGCTACTGCACCGCGGAACGGTTCGCGGCCTACACCGCCGCGCTGGGCGACCGCTTCGTCGCGCGCGTCCTTCCCGACGCGGCCGCCAACCTCGCGGACGCGCCGCCCTTCCACGCGCGGCACGTGCCCGCGCCCCACAGCGTGGTGACGGTGCACCTAGCCGACCGCGCGGCCGAGCCCACGGCGGACGCCCGCGACGAGATCATCGCGTTCTTCCGCGAACGCCTCCGCGGCGGGTCCGCGGCGGCTTGACCGACGGTGCCGGGTTCCCCCCGCCGGCAGACGTTCGTGGCGCAGGGGGGCGGATGCGCTCCGCGTCCGCGAATTCACATCTACGGACCGAGACATGGACATCAAACGACCGGTCGGCGCAGGCGAGCCGCCCCTTTCACGCGAGACGCTGGCCGTGCATCCCTGGGCCTCGGCCGAGGGGCGCCCCCGTGCGCACCGCACGCTGAACGCCCCGCTCTACCTGTCCACCCAGTGGGAGGGCACCGATCTGCCCGAGTTGTCGGATCTCTTCGCGCGCGGCCAGGACCGCGGCTTCTACACCCGCTTCGGGCACCCCACCATCCGCATGGCCGAGGAGCGGCTCGCCGCGCTCGAGGCAGCCGAGGACGCGCTGCTCTTCTCGTCGGGGATGGGCGCGATCAGCACGTCGCTGCTGGCGGTGCTGCGCGCGGGAGACCACGTGGTCGCGCACCAGGCGATCTTCGCCCAGACGATCAAGTTCCTGGAGCACCTCGTCGCCGCCGCCGGCGTGAAGGTGGACTTCGTCGACGCCACCGACCCGCGGCAGGTCGCGAACGCGATGCGCCCGGAGACCCGGCTCCTCTACCTGGAGACGCCCTCCAACCCGGTCATCGACGTGCTGGACGTCGAGACGCTGGCCGGGATCGCGCACGACCAGGGCGCGCGGGTGTTCGTCGACTCGACCTTCGCGGGGCCCATGATCCAGCGGCCGCTGGCCCTGGGGGCGGACCTCGTCCTCCACTCCGCCAGCAAGTCGCTCGCGGGCCACGCGGACGTGCTCGCGGGCGCGGTCGCGGGCGGGGTCGGGCTGATCGCCGACGTGCGGCAGATGCGGGCGCTCACCGGCCCGATCCTCGACCCGCACGCAGCCTGGCTCCTGCTGCGCGGGCTGCAGACGCTCCCCCTCCGCGTCCGCGCGCAGTCGGAGACGGCGGAGGCCGTGGCGCGGCAGCTCGAGGCGAGCGCGGCGGTGTCGCACGTGCGCCATCCCTTCCTCCCCTCGCACCCGGGGCACGCCGTGGCGATGCGGCAGATGGAGCAGGGGGGCGGGATGGTGTCGTTCGCGTTCCGCGGCGGGATCGAGAGCACGCGCCGCTTCGTCGCCGCGCTGCGCTGGATCCCCATCGCCAGCAGCCTGGGGAGCGTGTTCACCACGGTGGAGGTCCCCGACGAGCTCGACTTCACCACCGAGGAGATCGGCGAGCGCGCGGATTCGTTCGCCCTCCCGCCCGGCCTGGTCCGCCTCTCGATCGGCACCGAGTCGATCGTCGACGTCCAGCGCGATATCCAGCGCGGGCTCGACGCGGTGGTCGCGGGTCTCGACCCCGCCATCGCGCCCGCCGCCTAATGGCCAGGGGGCCGCACGACCCCGCCGCGCTCCACGACCGCTTCATCGGCCGGGAGTATCCCGCGCCGGCGCCGGTCACCCCGGGCGTTCGCGCACGCTGCACCGTCCGCGAGGCGCCGGTGCTGGGCCGGGCGGTGTACGCGCTCGCCCCGCGGGGGCGGGCGTCCGGATGGCACGTCGTCTTCACGCACGGCGGCGGGTTCGTGCACCCCCTGCACCGGCTGCACTGGGACATGATCGAGGCGCTCGTGATCCACACGGGCGCGTCCGTCAGCGTTCCCATCTACCCGCTCGCGCCCGAGCACCGGTTCATGGAGACGTACGCCCTGCTGGAGCAGGTGTACCGCAGCCTTCTCCACCGCGTCCCCGCCGAGCGGATCGTCCTCTGCGGCGACTCGGCCGGGGGGAACCTGGCGCTCGCGCAGGCGCTCCACTACCGCGCCCTGGGGCTCCCCCTCCCCGGCCGCATCGTGCTCTTCTCGCCGGTCCTCGACTACGGGTTCACCTACCTGGGCGGGCTCGCCGAGGCCGCGCGGCTGGGCGGCGCCGACCGCGCCCGGGCCGTCGCGGGCTTCCTCCTCTGCGCAGCCCTCGGCTTCAGCCTCCCCCCGGCGGCCCTGGGCTTCGTGGCCGACCGGGTCGGGGTGGTCCCCGCGCTCACCGGCTTCGGCGCCGCGCTCCTGCTGGCCCACGCGGCGCTCGCCGCCCGGCGCTGATCGTCGCTGAAGCGCCATCGATTCCGGATCGCAGCCTGATACCAAGGTCGGGAAATTCACTCTGCATCCCTCACCGACCTCGAAGATGTCATCCTGAGATGTCATCCTGAGGGCGACCACTCGGCGCCGCGGCTACGTCAGTGGCCGCAGCCCGAAGGATCCATACTCGACGGAGCGCTACGGCCAAGGTGTCGCATCAACGTGTTATAGATCCTTCGGCCTGCGAGGTTTAGCGAGGACGCGGCCGCGGCGTGGTCGGCCTCAGGATGACACCGCTCGGGCTGCACAATCAATCGTGAAAACTGGTATGAACTGCGGCCCGAGGATCGACGCTTCTCCCATCGACCGACGACGAAAGGCGGGCCGGCCCGGATGATCCGGGCCGGCCCGCCTTTCATCTCCCGCGGAGGTTCAGGCGCCGCTCAGCGCCAGTATTCCACGATGTACGCCAGCCGATCGGGCCGGCTGTTGCCGCGGCCGATGAAACAGTGGTTCGAGAACGCTTTCGCCGTCATCAGCCCGCGGTTGGCGTCGGCTTGGCCGTCGAACAGCTTCATCCACGAGTTCCCCGCCTCCATCCGCCACCCGATGGCGCCGCGGTTGAACACCCCCACGGCGGCCGGCGCATAGGCGAGGCAGTCCTCGCCCGGCACCGAGGCGGGCGGAAGGCCCGAGACCCCGCGCCAGTACTGCATGATGTACTGCCGCCGGTTGGGGCGGTCGTTGTTGCGGCCCACGAAGCACTGGTGCGTGTGCTGGCTGGCCAGGAGCATCGCCTTCCCCGCCTCGGCGTTGTTGTCGAGCATCACCATCCGCTGGCTGCCCGACATCAGCACGAACCCGGCGGCGCCCTCGTTCACCACCGACAGGTCGTTGGGGTCGTAGGCGATGCAGTCTTCCGCCGCGACCGGGCCGGCGGGCACCGGCAGCGGACGG
>DASQLJ010000857.1:0-2832 GCA_035630095.1 Longimicrobium sp. | reverse complement strand
CGGCGCGCTGCTCGCGCTGCTCTCCATCGGCTCCGCCTGCACCGGCTCCGGCGACGCCCCGGTCTCGCCCACGGACGTGCAGACGCGCGGCCCGGCGCACGGGCTGGTGAGCGGCCTGCTGCAGCTCCCCGTGCTCCAGCGGCTGCTGCCGCTGGGCCAGAACCAGAGCGCCAGCGCCACCATCGGCACGGCGGGCGGCAGCATCCGCATCCCCGCGGCGGGGGTGACGGTCACCTTTCCCTCGGGCGCGGTGGCGGCTCCCACGGCGATCCGCGTGACGGCGCTGGCCGGGAGCAACGTGGCGTACCAGTTCGAGCCGCACGGCCTCGTGTTCAAGAAGCCGGTGGTGATCGCGCAGGACCTCGGCCTCACCCAGCTCGTCCAGAACCTGCTGCTCGCGCCCACCCTGCAGGGCGCGTACTTCGCCGACAACGCGCAGCTCGCCCCCGGCGCGGTGGTGGCGCAGGAGGAGATCCCGGCCACGGTCGAGCTGCTGCGCCTGCGGATGACATTCCCCATCCGCCACTTCTCGGGGTACGCGGTCACGTCGCGGCGGACCGGCGGCTACATCACCTCCACGGGCACCCGCAGCCCGGGCGAGCGGACCATCCGGTGACCGCTCCGCGCCGTCTGCGCCACTGCGTCCGCGGTGGTTCGGTGCCGGCGACGCGCGGCCGTTTCGCTACGGCGTAGCGGCCCCGCCGGGAACACTTGCCTTGCAGGCCATGAAGCGGGAACTTCCTTGCCGAAGCTCCCGCTTCTTCGTCTCCCGTGCTTTCCTGAATGAACCCCAGCAACACGGCTCCACCCCCCGACGCGACCGACGGCCTCGTGGCCGCCGCGCGCGCCGCCGAGCGTGAAGGCCGCCGCCCGGAGGCGCGCGTGCTGTACGAGGCCGCCCTTCACTCCTTGCCAGGGACGGACCAGGCGCCGCTCGCCGGGTCGCTCCTGCGCTGGATCGCGCGCACCCACCAGGACGAGGGGAACGTGGAGGTCGCGGCCGAGATCGCCGCGACCGCGCTCGTGGTGTCGGAGCGCTCGGGCGACGCGGCCGGGGTGGCGCACGCGCACAACCTGATCGGAAGCGTGGAGCAGGCGCGTGGCGACCTCGCGCTGGCGGAAGAGCACTACACGCGGGCGCTGCGGCAGGCGCGCGCGGCGGGCGAGCTCCAGCTCGCGGCGATGGTGGAGCAGAACCTGGGCACCATCGCCAACATCCACGGAGACTTCCGCGCCGCCCTGCGCCGCTACCGCCGCAGCCTGGCCATCCACCGCGGGCTGGGGCGCAGCGCGTACGTGGCGCACGCGCTGAACAACGTGGGGATGCTCTGCACCGACCTGGGCCGCTGGCGCTCGGCCGAGCGGGCGTTCGACGAGGCGCTGGAGCTGTGCGCCGAACTGGGCGACGACGCCACCAGCGCGCGCATCGCGGGGAACCGCATCGAGCCGTGGATCGCGCGTGGCCGCTGGGCCGAGGCGCGCGACGCCTGCGGCCGGGCGCGCGAGCTGGCGAAGCGGGCGGGCGACACCGGCACGCTGGGCGAGGTCTGGAAGCACCTGGGGGTGATCGAACGCGAGACGGGGCACGCGGGCCAGGCGCTCCGCCACCTGGAGCGCGCGGGCAAGGTGGCCCGCGATCGGGGCGACCTGCTCCTGGAGGGGGAGGTCGCGCGGGAGCAGGCCACGGTGCACTGGGGGCTGCGGGACCATCGCAACACGCTGCAGGCGCTCAACCGCGCGCACGGGCTGTTCTCGCGGCTGCAGGCCCGGCGCGAGCTGGCCGAGGTGGACGCGCGCCTGTCGGAGCTCGAGTCCACCTTCCTCGCCATCGTGGAGCAGTGGGGGGAGTCGATCGAGTCGGCCGACCGCTACACGCAGGGGCACTGCGAGCGGGTGGCGAACTACGCGTGCGCGCTGGCGGCGGCGGCCGGGGTGGAGCCCGGCGTGCTCCTCTGGTTCCGCATGGGCGCGCTCCTCCACGACGTGGGGAAGATCGTGGTGCCCCCCGAGATCCTGAACAAGCCCGGCGCGCTGACCCCCGAGGAGCGCGCGCTGATGGAGCGCCACCCCGACGCGGGGGTGGAGCTGATCGGCGACATGGACTTCCCCTGGGACATCCGCCCGATGGTGCGCCACCACCACGAGGCGTGGGACGGGAGCGGCTACCCGGCGCGGCTCGCCGGCGACGGGATCCCGCTCTCCGCGCGCATCCTGTGCGTGGCCGACATCTACGACGCGCTCGCCACCGACCGCCCGTACCGCCCCGCCTTCCGCCACGACCAGACGCTCGAGATCATGGCCGCCGACGCCGGCCGCAAGCTGGATCCCGCCCTCTTCGCCCTCTTCCGCGACCTCGACCTGGCCGCGGTGGGGCCGTCCTTGGCCGCCGCGTGATCCACGCGGGCGCCTGCGCTCGCGTCCGCTCTCGTCCGTCTCCCGCGTTCCACGACCCCGCCGCCGCCGCTGACGGTCCGCGCCTTGCTCGCGAGTGGGGCTGAGGCGCGGGCTCGCGGAGGCCGGCTTCGCGCGAACCAGGCCGCGACTTCGGTCGTCAACGCTTCCCGCGATCATCGGAGCAGGGACATGGCGGAGAACTGGCAGGACAACCTGGTCACCAGCGGCGAGGGGATCGCGCAGATCTGGCGCGACGTGAAGCGCGTCGCCGTGCTGGGGATCAAGACCGAGGCGCAGTCGTTCCAGCCGGCGTTCTACGTGCCCGAGTACCTGCACCGCGCCGGGGTCGACGTGGTCCCCGTTCCCGTCTACTACCCCGACGTCACCGAGATCCTGGGCAAGAAGGTGTACCGCACCCTGGCCGACATCCCCGGCGAG
>DASQLJ010000856.1:0-12392 GCA_035630095.1 Longimicrobium sp. | reverse complement strand
TACGCGTTGATCCGCGCCAGCCGCACGCGGATGTCGCGGAACGCCCGCCGGATCAGGCCGCGGAAGACGAAGGCGGCGATGAAGACGAACGGCAGCACGGTGAAGGTCACCAGCGCCAGCCGCCAGTCCAGGTGCAGCATCGCGCCCAGGATGAAGACGAGCGTGAACACGTCGCCGAAGACGGTGACGATCCCCGACGAGAAGGCCTCGTTGAGCGCCTCCACGTCGTTGGTCACGCGCGTCATCAGCCGCCCCACCGGGTTACGGTCGAAGTAGCGCAGCGAGAGGCGCTGGAGCTGCGCGAACACCTGCACGCGCAGGTCGTACATGATGCGCTGCCCCAGCCAGGTGGTGAGCAGCGTCTGACCGTACTCGAACGCGAAGGCCAGCACCAGCGAGCCGAAGTACAGCGCGACCAGGGTGCCCAGGTAGCCCAGGTCGCGGTTGGGGATCGCCTCGTCCAGCGCGAGCTTGGTGAGGTAGGGGCCGGCCAGCTCGGTGAACGAGCCGGCGAAGAGCAGCGCCACCGCGGCGGCCACCCGCAGCCGGTACGGCGCGAGGTAGCCCACCAGGCGCCGCATCAGCCGCATGTCGTACGGCTTCTCCAGCGGCTCTTCTTCGGCGTGGGCGGCGGCGGCTTCGCTCATCGGCTGGTTCCGCCGCGAAAGGTGCGGCGCGGGCGCGTGGAATACGGGCTCGTGCGGGCGGCCGCGAACGCCACCGCCGGGACGGGTGTGTACGTCATGGCCGCAACGTAACCGGGCGGCTCCGCGCCTGCAACCTGGCCTCCCGCAAGGCGTTGACAGGCATCGGCCTGTGCCTCCAACATTCCCCCGCGCTCCCGTTTCGAATACCCGTTTCCACGACCGGTCGACGGATCGGTCGGGGACGCGCGCGCCGCGAGGCCCTCTCCCTGGCGCGTTCCGGCGCGCGGCCCGGAGCGCAGCGGAGAGACACGCCCGAACCCGCCGTTGCCGTATCCACGGCGCAGACGAACTGCGACGAATCCGGCACGGGGGCGAGGATACGGACCACGCCCGGACGTTGACAACGGCCCGACAACGCCCGTAGTATGCGGGTGTTACCTCCTTTCCAGGCTCCCCGGCCCCATCCCCATGCTCCGCCCCTCGCCCCGCCGCCGCGGCTTTCCGCTCCGGCCACGCGCACGGCTGTTCGGCGCACACGCGGCGCTCGTCGCGGCGTTCGCGCTCGCGTCGTGCGGACGTGGACAGGGCGGCCAGGTCGTCTTCGCGCTCTCGGGCCCGCTGCAGCAGGACTACGGCGTCTCCACCCTGCGCGGCGCCGAGCTGGCGGTGAAGGAGATCAACGCCGACCGCGGGATCAACGGCCAGACGCTGGTGCTGCTGCCCAAGGACGACGGGGCCGACAAGGAGAAGGCGATCTCGATCGCCGCGGAGCTGGTGAAGAACGCGAGCGTGGTGGCGCTGGCCGGGCCGGTGAACTCGGGCACCACCATCGCCGCCGCGCCGATCTACAACGGCGAGGCGGACAGCGTGAGCGGGCGGCTCCCGCAGCTCGCCACCACCGCCACCTCGCCCGACGTGAGCAAGCTGGGCGACTGGACCTACCGCGTGGCCGGCTCCGACTCGGCGAACGCGGTGGTGCTGGCCACCATGGCGCGGCAGCTCGCGCCGCAGGTGGCGGTGATGTACACCAACGACGACTACGGGCGCGGGCTGGCGGCCAGCTTCCGCGCCGCGCTGGTGAAGAACGGCGGCCGGGTGGCCGAGTACGACCCCTTCAGCGACGACACCCCCGACTTCACCCCCTACCTGCGCCGCATCCAGATGCGCGGGGTGCAGATGGTGTTCGTGGCCGGCCTGGACTCGGCCGCCGCGATGATCATCCGCCAGGCGCGGGGGCTGGGGATGCAGGCGCGCTTCATCGGCGGCGACGGGCTGGTGCCGCTGGTGGGGAAGGGGCCGGCCTTCGAGGGGACGCTGGTGGGGCTGCTGTACCACCGCGACGCCAGCGAGCGCGCCCGCGCCTTCGCCGACGCCTACCGGAAGGCGTACGGCGCCGACCCCGACCCCTTCGCCGCGGCGGCGTACGACGCGGTGAAGCTGCTGGCGGCGGCGGCGCGGGCCAACGGTCCCACCCGCGAGGGGATCCAGCGCTACCTGCACACGCTGGGGCAGAACGGCGGCGCGCCGGCGTTCCAGGGCGCCACCGGCGACATCCGCTTCGACGCGCACGGCGACCCGCTGCAGAAGGGCTTCGCGGTGGGCGTGATCACGAACGGCACCATTCAGCTGAACAGGGGCGGCACCCGATGAGCATTCCCGCAGCCCGGACCGGCTTCTTCCAGTCGATCCGGGACCGCCTGATCTACGGCGGCGCATTCCTCGTCTTCCTGATCCTGGCGGGGGCGCTGGGCAGCCTGTGGACGGTGAGCCGCCTGACCTCGCGCATGGACGAGCGGCTGGGCGGCCTGCGCCGCACCACCGAGATCGGCTCGTCGCTCGAGGCGCTGATCCTGAACCAGATCACCGCCGGCGAGCGCTACCTGGTGGCGCCCAACGCGCAGATCGCCCAGCAGTTCGCCGACTACGGCCAGCAGAGCCACGACCAGCGGCGGCAGTACAAGGACCTCAAGGACCTCACCCCCGCCGAGCAGCAGGAGATCGTGAAGGTGGAGGGGCTCCACTCGCGCATCGAGGTGGAGTACGCCCTGGCCCACGCCCAGCGCGACGTGGGCGACGCAGCCGGCGCCCTGGCCCGCGTGTCGGCGATCCGCCCGCAGACGCAGGAGCTGCAGCGCGAGATCCGCAAGATCAGCGCGGGGCAGGCCGAGAAGGTGGCCAACGCGAGCACGCAGCTCAAGAACCAGGCGCGCAAGACCGAGCTGCTCCTGCTGGCCATCGGCATCGCGGCGGCGGCGATCGCGGCGGGGCTGGTGTTCAGCACCATCCGCGGCATTACCCGCCCGCTGAACGAGCTGGTGACCGCCGCCGACCGGCTGGGGCAGGGCGACCTGCGCGGCAGCCTGAACGGCAACATGACGGGCGAGTTCGCCTCGCTCGCGGGCGCCTTCAGCGGGATGGCGGCGCAGCTCCGCAACATCGTGGGCGAGACGGTGGGCACCGCCGAGCGCATCAGCACCTTCGCGTCGGACCTGTCCAGCATCAGCGAGGAGGTCGCCGCGTCGAGCGGCGAGGTGGCGACGGCGATGGTGGGGATCGCCAGCGGCGCCGAGACGCAGAGCCACGGGCTGCAGGCCACCCAGGAGGCGCTGGACGAGATGAAGGCGCGCGCCCAGGAGATCTCCAACGCGTCGCGGATGGTGGGCACGCTCACGCAGCAGATCTTCGAGGTGGCCACCCGCTCGCGGCAGGAGGTGGGCACCGCGCTCGCCCGCCTGGTGGAGATCCGCGACGTGGTGCAGGCCAGCGCCAACCAGGTCACCGAGCTGGAGCAGACCTCGCTGCAGATCGACCGCTTCGTGGAGACGATCACCGGCATCGCCCGGCAGACCAACCTGCTGGCGCTGAACGCCGCCATCGAGGCGGCGCGCGCCGGCGAGCACGGCCGCGGCTTCGCGGTGGTGGCCGAGGAGGTGCGCAAGCTGGCCGAGGGCTCCGCCCGCGCCGCGCAGGAGGTCGCGCAGAACGTGCACGCCATCCGCAGCCGCATCGAGGGCGTGGTGGGGACGATGGCGCGCGGGCAGGAGAAGGTGGCCGACGTGGAGCACGTGTCCAAGGGCGCCGACAGCGCGCTGGAGCAGATCCTGGCCGCGGTGGACGGGGTGCGCATGGCCGCGGGACAGGTGGAGGACGCGGTGCAGCGCAACGGCGCCGCGATGGAGGGGGTGGAGCTGGCCGTGGCCGAGGTCAGCGGCACCAGCGAGAGCCACGCCGCCAGCGCCGAGGAGGTCAGCGCCGCCGCCGAGGAGCAGTCGGCCGCCACGCAGGAGATGTCGGCCAGCAGCATGGAGCTGTTGCACGCCGCCGAGCGCATGCGCGAGCTGGTGAGCGGCTTCCAGACCTGATCGCCCGATCGTCACACGAATGCGTGAAGCCCGCTCGGGGTGTCGTCCCGGGCGGGCTTCTTCGCGTCTGGTGTGATACGGAACTGCCGGGTCCGGGCGTGTCCCTCCGCTGCGCTCCGGGCCGGGCTTCGCGCGCCGTAGGCAACGATACAGCCGTTGCCAACGGCGCCGAGCCGCCGGCGCGCCATGGACTCGCTCGTTCCCGCGGCGCCGGATGCCGGCGCGCCGGCGTCTCGGCCCTCCGGGCGCGAATCCCTCACGCAAACCCGCTCGCGGAACGGAGTTCGGGGGATCCGTATGAGAGTGCGAGAATGCGAGCGGACCGCCGGCGTCAGCGCATCCGGCGATCCACTCGAGGCTTCATCGCGCGCCTGTCGTCGTCGCCGGCAGACCGAGGCCGCGGTAAGCGGGGAGGCCTGCCACGGAGCCGAGCAGCCGTGCGGCGTAGGCGCGCGTGTCCGCCTCGGGTCCGTCGCGCTCAAGCCCGCGCGGACCCTCGTAGTACGCCTGCACGGCGCGGGGGACGTTGCCGTCGTAGCGCACCAGCATGCGGTGGAGGTAGCGCAGCCCCAGGCGCAGGTTGGTGTCGCGCCGCAGCAGCTCGCGACGGGTGATGCCGGGCTGCAGCGACCGCGCGGTGGGGAGGATGATCTGGGTCAGCCCGATGCCGCCGGGCCCCATCTTCCGTTCGTCGAAGCCGCTCTCGGTGTGCACCAGGCGGAAGGCCAGCTCCGCGTCCACTCCCTCGGCGCGCGCGGCACGCTCCACGGCCGCGGCCAGCGCCGGGGAGATGCCGAAACGCTCCGAGAACGACTGCTGGCGGGCCGGCGCCTGCGCGGCGGCTTCGCCCGCGTGGACGCCCGGCGCGTAGGCGGCTGCCGTCGCCACCGCCAGCACGCCGGCCAGCGCCCAGCGCCGCCGGACGCGCGGCTCGGGTGCGTCGCTCAGCAGGCGCTCCACCCTGCTCACCAGCGCGGCGCCACGTGCCGACATCCCCGCCACCGGCGCGGGAACGGGGTGCACCGGGCCCCATGCCGCCACGTCGGCCAGGCAGCGGGCGAGGGCGAAGGCGCCGGCGCGGCCGGCGGCCCATGCGTCGCACTGGTACTCGGCGGCGGCGCGCAGGCCGCGCAGGCAGGTGCGCAGCAGCGGCTGGAACCAGAAGACGCTCGCCGCCACCGAGGCGGCCCACAGCCAGAGCGGGTCGCGCCGCAGCAGGTGCGCGGTCTCGTGCGCCAGCATCGCCCGCCGCTGCTCGCCGTCCAGCCGCGTGGAGACGTTCCGGGGGATGCAGATCTCGCCGCCCAGCAGCGCCACCGGCGCGGCGAGCGTCTCCGAGCAGGTGAGCCGGACCGGGCGCCGCACGCCGGACGCGGCGCACAGCTCGCGGAGCGCGATCGCGGCCGGGTCGCCCGCCTCCGCCGGCACGCGCGCCAGCCGCCGCGTGAACCCGATCCATCCCGCCCCCAGCCGGCCGAGGGAAACGGCGGCGCCCGCGAGCCACACCAGCACCAGCACGTACGTCCACCGAACACCTTCCCCCTCTCCCGACGCGGCGATGCCGACGTGATCGGCTGCACCGGCGTCACGAGCCTCGATCCCCGTCAGCTCGGGCGACGCAGGAGCGGGCGATTCAGCGATTGCGGTCGACACCACCGGCGCGAGCCGGACCGCGGCGCCATCCGCCCGCATCTGCGCGGCGGAGGCGGTGAGCAGGGCGCCGGCGAGCGCCAGCTTCCACAGCGTCTCGCGCAGGTGCTCGCCGATGCGGCCGCGCGAGGCCAGCCACGCCGCGCCGAGCAGGGCGGTGCTGTGGATGGCGTAGGTCAGCAGCCACGCCGCGACCGCGTCCACCACCCGCGGGTCCAGCCATCCGGCGTCACCCATCGTTTCCCTCCCTGAGCTCGCGTTCCCGCCGCTCCACGAGCGCCTTGATGCGCTCCAGGTCGTCCGCGCTCACCGCCTCGCCGCCCAGCAGGTGCGTCACCATCTCGGTCACGTCGCCGCCGAACAGCCGCGCGGCGAGGCCGCCCACCATGCTGCGCCGCACCTGGGGCTCGGTCACGGCCGCCCGGTAGCGGTGCAGGCGGCCGTCCGCGCGCCGGGCCACCACGCCGCGCCGCTCCAGCCGCGTGAGCAGCGTGGCCACCGTGGTGAGCGCCAGCCCCCGCTCCCCGTGCAGCGCCGCGTGAATCTCCTGCACGGTCGATTCGCCGTGCTCCCAGAGGACGCGGAGGATGGCGACCTGCAGGTCGGTCAGCTCGGGCGTCTCGGACATGGCTCCTCGCGGTCGATTGATCTACACCTGTAGTAACTACATCTGTAGATGGATCTTGTCAACCCTCCAGATGCGCAGACGCGAAACTCCCCCGGCGGGCTGCGGCCCGGCGGGGAGTCTTGCGTGGATGCGAACGCGGACGAGAATCAGGCCGTCGCCGGCGCCCGGTAGTTGTGCGCGCCGGTGAAATCCACCCCGATCAGGTCGACCCCGTCCAGGTTGGCGCCGTCGAGGTCGGCCCCGGCGAGCGAGGCGCCGTTCAGCGAGGCGCCGCGCAGCGTGGCGCCGTCGAGCTGCGCGTCCGCCAGCCTCGCGGCGGAAAGGTCGGCCTTGTCGAGCACGGCGCCGGCCAGGTTGGCGCGCACCAGCGACGCGCCGGAGAGGTTGGCGCCGGGGCAGTGGGCGCGCGTCAGGTCCGCTCCGTCGAGCGTGGCGCCGGAGAGCGTGGCGCCGTCGAGCTGGGCGTGGCGGAGGTTGGCGCCGCGCAGCCGCGCCCCGCCGGCGCGGATGCCGCGCAGGTCGGCCTTGCCGAGCGCCGCCTCGTCCAGCACGGCGCCGGTGAGGGTGGCGTTGCGCAGGTTGGCGTGCGACAGCTCGGCCCCGGTGAGGTCGGCGCCGGCGAGGTTGGCGTCTTCCAGCGTGGGCGGCTTCAGCGCGCCGGTGTCCACGCAGTTCACGTCGCGCATCACGGCGTTCTGCAGGTCGGCGCCGGTGAGGTCGGAGCCGCAGAGCAGGGCGCCGGACAGGTTGGCGCCCCGCAGCTTCGCGCCCTTCAGGTTGGCGCCGCGCAGCTTCGCGTGGCCCAGGTCCGCGCCCTCCAGGTCCATCCCCGACAGGTCCGCGCCGGCCAGGTTCAGCCCCGCCATCGAGCGGCTCCCCCCGTCGGCCAGCCGCCGCTCCACGTCGTCGCGCGTGAGCCCCGGCGGCCCGACCGGCGAGCCCGTGGGAGTGGAGCGGAACACCGATGCGGCGCGATCGAGGATGCCCATGGCGGACCTCCGTTGGGTGTGGGACCCGGGCCGCGGCGCGCGCGGCGCAGAAGCAAAGGCGCGCCGGAAGAATTGTTCGGAGGAGGATACGTATCCCAACCTGCCGTCGGATTTTCCCCCGGACAAGCCTTTCGTTCGGCCTCGTGGGAGTTTCGGGAAAGAGGACGCAAGATCCGGGCGGCTGTCTCCTCCGTCCGGGGATGCAGGACTCCGCGACAGGCGGCGGAGTGCGCCGGAATCGACTTGCCCGCGGCGGAGGGCCGCCGTAGCTTCGCGCGCCGTGGGTGAGGAGGAAAGCGGCCTACCGCTCGGGCGGCGAATCTTCCGCCATCAGCCGGCGGATCTCGGCGCGGACCAGGTCGGGGGTGGGGGCGATGCCCAGTTCGGCGAGCGCCTCCTCGGCGCGGCGGCGCAGCGCGGGCGGGGTGTCGCGCAGCAGCGGGTCGGCCGCGGCGGGCGGACGGGGGCGGTGGTCGGGGAACGCGGCCGGGCGCAGCGTGACGCGAAAGCCGCCGCCGCCGTCGGTGTGCTCCCAGGCGGTCACCACCTCGCCCTGCAGCCGGGCGAGCACGTCCTCCACCTCGCCGCGCAGCACGGGGAGGCCGTGCGAGCGGTTGCCGCGGCCGGTGACGACCACCACGGTGCGCTCGCCGGCGGCCGCGCGGTCGCGCAGCCACAGCTCGGCCCGCACCCTCGCCTCGCCGCCGGTCAGGCCGTGCAGGTCGAGCTGGGGGTGCACCGTGCCCCGCGGCTGCGGGGCCTCGCGAGGTCGCCTTCGGCGCGCCATGGTGGCGGATGCGACGAGAGCCACGGCGGGGCCGTGGCTCTCCGGGCGTCCGGGACGGTGCGTCTCAGGCGCCGAACGAGTCCTTCAGGCTCTTGCCGCCGCGGAAGACGGGGCTGGTCGAGGCCGCGATGTCGATCTCCTTGCCGGTGCGCGGGTTGCGCCCCTTGCGCGCCTCGCGGCGCTTGGCCTCGAAGCTGCCGAAGCCGGTGATCTGGACCTTCTGGTCGCCGCGCAGCGCCTCGGCGATGATCCCGTTCTCGACCGAGAACAGCGCATCGACGGCGCGCGACGCCTCGGCACGGCTCAGGTCGGCGCGGCTCGCCAGCTGCTGGACTAGTTCGGACTTGTTCACCGCGGAGCTCCTGTAAAGAGGTGGAAATTCGGCGAAAACCCACAAACGGCAACGCCGTTCGCACCTACAGTAGGAGCCGCTCCCCCATCCGTCAAGAAGCGCCGGTGCCAAAAATTCCAGCAGCCACGCCGCTTCCCGCCGCCGACACCCTGCTGCGCGAAATGCAGGCGGCGCGCGAGATCGCGCACGCGTTCCTGACCGCCGTCTCCCCAATGGAGGTCTATCGCCTTGCCCTGGAACGCGTTTCGCCGCTGGTGGGCGCCGCCTTCGGCTCGGTGTTCCTGCGCGAGGAAGAGCAGGTCCTGCGCCTGGCCGCCGCGTGGAACTGGCCCCCGGCCTACGCCGATTTCCTGGGCGAGATGCGCGTGCGGGTGGGCGCCGGCCCCACCGGCGTGGCCGTGGCCGAGAACCGCGTGGTGGAGGTGCCCGACGTCTTCGCCGACCCCGCGCTGGCCGACTGGTGGGAGGTGGCGCGCGAGCTGGGCTTCGCCGCCTCCGTCGCCCTCCCGCTGGTCCTCGGGGGCCGCCCCGAGGGCGCGATCACCTTCTACTTCCGCGACCCCGGCGCCGCCCCCGCGCACGACCGCCACCTCCTGCGCCTGGTGGCCGACCAGCTCTCGGCCACGGCGTTCAAGGCGCACCTGATCGACGACCTGCAGCGCGCCAACGCCCTGTTGCGCCTGCAGAACGTGGAGCTGGAGGCGCGCTTCCGCGAGGCCGAGGAGGCGCGGCGGCTGCGCGGCGAGCTGCTGGCCAACGTGAGCCACGAGCTGCGCACCCCGCTCACCGCCATCCTGGGCTACACCTACCTCCTGCGCGAGTCGGCGCTGCCCACGGCCGACATGGCCGCCCAGGTCGCGCGCATCGAGGAGGCCGGCGGCGAGCTGCTGCGGCTGATCGAGGACCTGCTCGACCTCAACTCCCTCCAGCTCGGCCGCCTGGCGCCGCGGGTGGAGACCTGCGACGCGGTGGCGCTGCTGCGCGCCGCGATGTCGTCCATCGCCCCGCCGCCGCACCTGGACGTGCGGGTCTCGGCGCCCGACGCCACGGTGCCCGTGCGCACCGACGGGAGCCAGGTGGTGCGCATCCTCCGCCACCTGGTCTCCAACGCCTTCAAGTTCACCCCGCGGGGCGGCGTGGCCGTGCGCGTGCGCATGGCCAGCGGCTCGCCCTGGAGCGACGAGGCGCGCCGCACCGGGAGCGTTCGGCACACGGTGGTGTGGGAGGTGGAAGACACCGGGATCGGCGTAGACCCCGGCGAGCTCGAGCGCGTCTTCGACGAGTTCAGGCAGATGGACGGCTCGGCCACGCGGCGCTTCGGCGGCACGGGGATCGGCCTGGCGCTCTCGCGGCAGCTCGCGCGGCGGCTGGGCGGCGACGTCACCGTGCGCTCGGAGCCCGGGAAGGGCTCGCTGTTCTCGCTCGTCCTGCCAGCCGGTCTGGCGCGGCCGGAGGCGATGACGGAGGATTGAGACGGAAGGGATGCGCGTCGGGCAGGCGCCGGCGGGGCAGGGCGATTGAAATCGCTGCAACAACCACACGAAGTCCGCCTTCGCGGACTACCGCCTTCGGTGCCACCGAAGTGACGGGGCGCGGAACCGGCCTCGTCCTGCCTCGGTGAGAAGACGGAGCGAGAGATCGGCCTCAGCGTGCACGCGAAGTAGCCGGGAGCGAAGCGACCCCAGGTCCCTCTCCTGCAGTTCGGGAGAGGGACAGGCGCGCAGCGCCAGGGTGAGGGTCCGCTCAAGCCGGCGCTTCGCTGAGCGCCGGCCGGTTCGCGCGCTCGGCGGACGATGGCGGCGCCGCTTCGTCCTCCACCGCCAGCGCGGCGGCCGTGGTGCAGACGAGGGCGATCCACACGGCGTCGGCGAGGAGCAGGTGCACCATCTGCATCCACACCGGCGCGAGCAGGGCCACGTTGATCGCGCCCGCCACCACCTGCGCGGCGAACAGCGCCACCAGCAGCCGCGACAGCCGCGCCGTCGCCGCGCTGGGCCGCATCCGGCGGACGAGGGCGGCGGCCAGCACCACGTACAGCGCCGTCAGCACCGCCACGACGGGGTGGACGATGCGCAGGCGCTCCAGGAAGGTCGCCGTCGCGGAGACGCGCAGCCCCATCTCAGTCTTCGGATACAGCGTGTCGCCCAGCGCGGTGATGGCGCCCGTCGCGCCCACGACGATGGTGAGGAACACGGCCAGCAGCATCGCCCCCGCCACCCTGCCGCGCCCCCGCAGCCGCACCGCCGCCCCGCCCGAGCCCCACCAAGCAGTGAGCGTGAGCGCGCCCAGCAGCAGGAAGGTGTTCACCAGGTGCAGCGCCATCCACCAGACGCGCGCCTCGGACCGGTCGTCGGCCACGTACTCGAGGAGCACCAGCCCCGCCCCCACCAGCGCCTCCGTCACCAGGAAGAAGCCGGAGAGCACCGCACCGAGCCGCACCGGGCTCCCCTTGGGGAAGAGGAGGAACGCGGCGACCACCAGGCCCAGCACCATGAAGCCGTCGACGCCGGTCATCAGCCGGTGCGTGAACTCGATCAGGGTCGCGGCCGAGGGCGAGCGGGGGATCACCTGGCCGTTGCAGCGCGGCCAGTGGGCGCCGCACCCCGCGCCCGAGCCCGAGGCGCGCACGAAGGCGCCCCACAGCACCACCGCCACGTTCCACGCCAGCACCCCCCACGCGTAACGGGCGAAGCGGCTCTGCCGGACGGTGGATGGAACGCTCACGGAACGCATGGTGCTGGGTTTGGGACGGGTCGGCGAAGGCGGGACGATACCCCGCCTCGCGGCGCGCACGCAAGTGGTTGATCGCAAACAGTTTCGCAACGGACAGTCGACCGTCGTCCTCAATACCCCCGCGCCTCGGCGGACGCATCCGCGCGGGGTGGCGGAGGGCGGGGCGCCGGTTATATTTGCACGTTTCCGGCGGAGGGGGGGCCTTCCCCCGCTCCGCGCATCTTCGCCGTACCCGGACCGATGCCCGATACAATGGCGCGCTACGCGGCCGACCCCGCCGCCGTCCGCGAAGCGCTCGACACCCCGCTGACCACCGCCACCCACCGCGCCGGCATCGCCGCCGCGGGCCGGGGCGCGGACGCCGGCGGCCTGCGGCAGCGCCTTAGGGACTACGTGACCCTCACCAAGCCGCGGATCATCTCGCTCCTGCTGGTGACCACCTGGGCGCCGATGGTGATCGCCCTGCGCGAGCTGCCGCCGGCGGCCACGCTCTGGTGGACGATGCTGGGCGGCTACCTGATGGCGGGCGGCGCGAACGCCATCAACATGTACATCGACCGCGACATCGACGCCGGGATGCCGCGCACCGCGCTGCGCCCGATCCCCAGCGGCCGCATGTCGCCCCTGCACGTGCTGGCGTTCGGGCTCGTGCTGGGCGCGGCGGCGTTCGTGGTGTTCGCGGTGTTCATCAACCTGCTCTCCGCCGTGCTGGCGCTGGCGGGGCTGCTGTACTACGTGTTCATCTACACCCGCTGGCTCAAGCGCACCTCGCCGCAGAACATCGTGATCGGCGGCGCGGCGGGCGCCTTCCCGCCGCTGGTGGGGTGGGCGGCGGCCACGGGGCACGTGTCGCTCACCGCCGTCTACCTCTTCCTGATCGTCTTCTTCTGGACGCCGCCGCACTTCTGGGCGCTGGCGCTGGTGAAGCAGAAGGACTACGGCCGCGTGGGCATACCCATGGCGCCCAACGTGTGGGGCGAGCGCGAGACCATGCGGCAGATGCTGCTCTACACGCTCATCCTGGTGCCCCTCTCGCTGGGCCCGGTGACCTACGGCGGGCTGGGCGCCACCTATGGCGTGCTGGCGACGGCGCTGGGCCTCTGGTTCCTGCGCGACGTGATCCGCGTGCTGCGCGCGGCGGACTACGTGCGGCCGGCGTGGGCGCTGTACCGCAACTCGCTGCTCTACCTCGCGCTGCTCTTCGCCGCCATGGCGGTGGACGGGGTGGTGGCGCGCGGGGCCGA
>DASQLJ010000855.1:0-3353 GCA_035630095.1 Longimicrobium sp. | reverse complement strand
CCAGCGGGGGAGAGGGGCCGGGGGAGAGGGGGCCGCCCGGCGCTCGGCCGGCCTCCCTTTTCGCGCGCCGATCTCCGTCGCGCCATCTCTCTCCCCGTCAGCCGCTTACGGCCGCGGCAGCACCCGCGGGGTCACGCTGTTCTCGCGGTCGCGGCGGCGGGCCTGGACGGTGTCGGGCGTGGTCACCGTGGTGCGCGTCACCTGGCTCTCGCGGTCGGCGCGCGCGTCGTCCACGGCGGTGGCGCGGCCGGCCTGCGTCGAATCCGTCAGCGGCACCGCGGGCTGCGCGCCGGAGGTGATCACGCCGGGGCCGGTGAAGGTGCGGCCGTCCGTGCTGCGCGCGCCCGTCACCGTCGCCCCGCTGGCGTCGACGCCCGTCACCGTGCCGCCGCCCGTCGTCCCCTGCCCGGCGCCGCGGATGATGGTGCTCTGCCCGGCGGACGCGGCGTTCTGGCGGGCCAGGTCGCTCCCCGAGCGCGCGGGCGGAAGGACGTCGCGCACCTGCCCCTGCGCGCCCGGTTCCACCGTCACGCCGCCCACCTGCACCGGCTCCGCGCTGTCGTTGTCCGTCCGCCCGTCGCGGTCGCGGCTGCGCCCGCGGACGATCACGCGGTCGGGCGCGGCTTCGTTGCGGCGCGTGGTGCCGGCACTGCCCTCGGGGGCGGCGTCCAGGCGCACCGCGGCGGCGCCTTCGCTGCCGCCGGCCTGCTGCAGCGCGTCGGCCGCGGGGGCCGAGTCGATGCGGCGGGCGCGGGTGCGCAGCACGGCGGCCACCACGCGGTCGCCGCGGAAGAACACCACGTCGTCGCTGCCGCAGCGGTTGGGGCAGCCGTTGGAGTAGAACCAGTAGCTCCACTCGCCCTCGCCGCGCGTGCGCGCCGGCGAGCCGAAGGTGCCACGCACCTGGTCGGGGCTCATCCCCGGGCTGATCACCCGCTGCGCCGACGCGGGGAGGGCGGAAAACGCCAGGAGCGCCGCCGCGATCGCAAGCTTCGCCTTCATCGTATCCACCTCCGGTGGGTCGGGAGCGCGGGTGCGTCGGGGCGATCCTCGGTCCCTCTCCGGCGCCTCGGGCGGCCGGAGCGCATCCGCATCGAGGTGCTCAGCCTGCCATCATCATGCCGCGGCGCGGTTTGGCGTCAGGGATGCCCGGCATCGTCCACGGGGAGACGGGCTTCGGCGCATGCGGCGGCGGCCCCCTCCCCCGGCCCCTCCCCGCGCTCCGCGGGGGAGGGGGGAACCGCGATGCCGGCGCGCTTCGACATCATCTGCTCCCGCAACCACCCTCTCCCGCGAAGCGGGGGAGGGTACGCGCTCTCAGGCGCGGGGAGGGGGCCCCGCGGGCTTTCCGAAGCGCCCGAAATCCCCGTCTGCCCCCCTAAACCCGCGCCAGGTGCGCCGCCAGCGAGCGGAATAAGCCCAGCCCGTCGGTCGACCCCAGCAGCGGCTCGATCGCGCGCTCGGGGTGCGGCATCATCCCCAGCACGTTCCCCGCGGCGTTGATGATCCCCGCGATGCTGCGCGCCGAGCCGTTGGGGTTGGCCAGCGGCGCCACCAGTCCCTCGTCCGTGCAGTAGCGGAAGACGACCTGGCCGTTCGCCTCGAGCTCGTCCAGCACGCCGGGGTCGGCGAAGTAGCACCCCTCGCCGTGGGCGATGGGGATGCGCAGGACGTCGCCCACCGCGTAGTCGCTGGTGAACGGCGTGTCGGCGCGCTCCACCAGCAGGTGCACGGCGCGGCTGCGGAACTTGAGCGAGCGGTTGCGCATCAGGCCGCCGGGGAGCATCCCCGCCTCGCAGAGGATCTGGAAGCCGTTGCAGATGCCGGCCACGGGGCCGCCCTCCGCCGCGAACGCCTTCACCTCGCGCATGACGGGGCTGTGCGCGGCGATGGCGCCGGCGCGCAGGTAGTCGCCGTAGCTGAAGCCGCCGGGAAGGAACACGGCGTCGACCCCGTGCAGGTCGTGCTCCTTGTGCCAGATGTACACCGCCTCGGCGCCGATCCCGTCCTGGAGCGCCTTGTAGCAGTCGTAATCGCAGTTGCTGCCGGGGAAGGTCACCACGCCGATCTTCATGCCGCCGCCAGCGCCTCCACGCGCACGTCGAAGTCCTCGGTCACCGGGTTGGCCAGCAGCTGCCGGCACATCGCCTCCACCCGCTCCCCCGCCTGGGCCTCCGAATCGGCCGCCAGGGTGAAGCGGATCAGCCGCCCCACGTGCACCTCCTCCACCCCGCCGAAGCCGAGGGAGCGCAGCGCGCCCTGCACGGCGCTCCCCTGCGGGTCCAGGATCCCCCGGCGCGGCGTCACCCGCACCTCCACGCGAAAGTCGGTCACGGCAAGCGCTCCTCGTTGGTCGCATCCAGCGCCGGCCCCGTCAGCCGCGGGCCCGGGCGCAGCTCCTCGTATTCCAGCGGCCGCATCTCGTCGGGGTGCGGCTCCAGCGTCTCGATCGGCTCCTCGTCGGGGAGCTTCTCCTCGAACCCCTGCAGCACCGTGCGCACCAGGCCGTAGCCGATGTACACGATGGACATGGGGAAGAAGAAGTACTCGGGATAGGTGAAGGCGGCCACGATCGAGAGCACCGCCATCAGCATCGCGAAGCGCCCGCCCCAGGTGCCCAGCGAGAAGCGGGGCACCACCGGGTACAGCACGTTGCTCACCATCAGCACCGCCACGAACATCAGCAGCCACCCCGACGCGCGCCCGGCGTCCACGTGGCTGAACCAGCGCGCCCACAGCGGCGTCTGCGTGAAGGCGAAGTAGGTCGCCACGCAGGCCCCCGCGCTGGGCGAGGGGAGGCCGTGGAAGGCGCTCTTGGCGGTGCCCGCCTGCTCGATGTTGAAGCGCGCCAGCCGGAACACCGCCGCCACCATGTACAGGAACGCGACCACCCAGCTCCACTCCCCGCCGTTCCGGAGGAAGGTGAAGTAGATGATGAGCGCCGGCGCCACGCCGAACGAGATCGCGTCCACCAGCGAGTCCAGCTCTTCGCCGAAGGCGCTGCCGGTGGCGGTGAAGCGGGCGATGCGGCCGTCCAGCATGTCGAACACCGCCGCCAGCACGATCAGCCAGCCGGCGGTGATGAACTCGCCCCGCGCGGCGTGGATGATGGCCCACACGCCGAGGAACATGTTCCCCACCGTGAAGGCGCTGGGGAGGATGATGATCCCGCGCCTGAGCCTGCGCCTGCGCGCGCCCGCGACCGTGTCGGTGTCCGTCACGCCGCCTCTCCCGCGTGGATGGGGAACTCGTCGAGCGTCATCCCGGTGAGCCGTCGGAACGCGTCCTGGTAGCGGAGCGACGTGGCCTTCACCACCTCGGGGGGCAGCGCCGGCGCGGGGTACGCCTTGTTC
>DASQLJ010000854.1:0-4438 GCA_035630095.1 Longimicrobium sp. | reverse complement strand
CAGTAGGCCTCCAGGCAGCCGGTGTTGCCGCAGGTGCACCGCCGCCCGCCGGCGACCACGGTGAGGTGCCCGAACTCGCCGCCGATCCCGTCCGCCCCGTCCAGCAGCTGGCCGCCCACCACCGCGCCGCCGCCCAGGCCGGTGCCCAGGAAGAGGACGACCAGGTCGCGCACGCCGCGCCCGGCGCCCAGCCGCCACTCGCCCCAGGTGGCCGCGCGCACGTCGTTCACCACGCGCGCCGGCACGCCGAACGCCGCCGCGGCGAAGCGGCGGATGTCTGCGCCGGGCCAGCCGGCGAGGTTGGGCGCGCCCAGCAGCACCCCGCGCGGCCCCACCTGCCCCGCGACGGAGACGCCCACCGCGGACATCGTCCCCGCGGCCGCGCCGAACGCCGCGCGCGCGGCGTCCGCGGCGCGCAGCAGGGTGTCGCGCGGGCCGCGCTCGGGCTCGGTGGGGATGCGGGTCTCGGCGAGCACGCGGCCGGCGCCGTCCGCCAGCACGATCTCGGTCTTGGTGCCGCCCACGTCCACGCCCAGCGCCGTCCGCGCGTGCCTGGCCATCATCCCCCGCGTGTTCCGGTTCCGCCCCTTCCACCGGCCCGAAGATGCCGGGCGCACCCACGCGCGGCAACCATTGCGCCCGGCGCGCGGGGGGCCTATCACTCCGTGTAATCCCCGCCACCCGCGCCCCTGTCCCCGCGAGCGGCGCGTCGTCACCCATGCTCGAAAGCGGGACCGTCCGTGTCCGTGATCCCCCAGCCGATCCGGCTCTCGCCGGCACAGCGCTACGCGGCGGTGTTCGCGCCGGCGCTGCTGGTGCTGGTGTTCGGCGCCGCCAGCTACTGGGGCACCGTGCGCGAGCGCCGCTCGCGCGAAGCCGTGACCGGGAGCCACCAGACGGTCGAGGCGCTGCAGGCAGTGCTGGCCACCGCGGTGGACGCGGAGACCGGCCAGCGCGGGTACCTGCTCACCGGCGACACCGCCTACCTGGGCCCGTACCGCGACGCGCAGCAAAAGGTGCAGGCCGAGCTGGGCGCGCTGCGCGGGCTCACCGCCGGCGACCCGCCGCTGGCCCGCGCCCGGGTGGACAGCCTCACCTTCGTGGTGGGCCGCAAGTTCGACGAGCTGGACGAGACCATCGGCCTGCGCCGCGCGGGCGACGTGCGGGGCGCGCAGGCGGTGGTCGCCTCGGGGCGCGGCCGGCAGAGCATGGATGAGGCGCGCGACCTCGCCGCCTCGCTGCGCGACGGCGAACAGGCCCAGCTCGCGGCGCGCGACCGGACCGAGTACAACAACTCGCTGGCGGTGGCCGTGCTGATCGTGCTGGGCACGGCCGCAACCGCGCTGGTGTCGCTGCTGCTGAACCGGCTGCTGCAGCGCTACGGCGCCTCGCAGGAGGCGTTCGCGGGCGAGCTGGCGCAGGCCAACCAGCAGCTCGAGGAGCAGCAGGTGGAGCTGGAGCAGCAGTACGAGCAGCTCCAGGAGCAGTCGGCCGAGATGGAGGCCCAGTCGGCGCAGCTCCAGGAGCAGGCGGACGAGCTCGGCGCGCGCAACGACGCCCTCAACGCGCTGACCGGCGAGCTGGAGGCGCGCACCGAGGCGGCGGAGGAGGCGAACCGCTCCAAGAGCCGCTTCCTGGCCGCCATGTCGCACGACCTGCGCACGCCGCTCAACGCGATCTCGGGCTACGCCGACCTGCTGGAGATGGGGATCCGCGGGCCGGTGAACGAGACGCAGGTGGCCGACCTGCAGCGCATCCGCAACAGCAGCCGGCACCTGCTGTCGCTGATCAACGGCATCCTCAGCTTCGCGCGGATCGAGGCCGGCAAGGTGGAGGTGCGGCTGGAGCCGGTGCCGATCGGCGCGCTGGTGCGCGGCATCGAGTCGTCGTTCCTGCCGCAGGCGAACGACAAGCGGCTGCGCTACGAGTGCGACCCCGGCCCCGAGGGGACGTGGGTGGCGGCCGACCCCGAGAAGGCCGAGCAGGTGCTGCTGAACCTGGTGGGCAACGCCATCAAGTTCACCGCCGAGGGCGGCGAGATCTCGGTGCGGTGCATGGCGGACGGCGACCGCGTGGCCGTGCACGTGCGCGACAGCGGCCGCGGCATCGCGCCCGACGAGCTTCCCACCATCTTCGAGCCGTTCGTGCAGGTGGACCGCGCGCAGACCGAGGCGCGGCAGCGTGGCGTGGGGCTGGGCCTGGCGATCAGCCGCGAGCTCGCCACGGCGATGGGCGGCGACCTCTCGGTGCAGAGCGAGGTGGGCAAGGGCTCCATCTTCACCCTGCGCCTGCAGCGCGCCCCCGCGCCGACGGCCATCCCCGCGGCTCCCGTCGCCGGCGAGGCGCGCTCAGGGAAGGCGGCTGAAGCCGCAAGCTAGAACAATGGGAAGCCTCGCAAACCGCGCGAGGCTTGTCGCTGGATGGCTTTCGTGCGCGAAGCCCTGCACGTCGCGGGCTGACATGACATGCGGTTTCGGTGCGCGAAAGAAGGGCGCGCGGCCTGCCTCGGCCGCGCGCCCTTCGTGCGTTGGATCCCGGCCCCGCTCATACGGATCCCACGAGCTCCGCTCCGCGTGCGGGGCGGTTTGCGTGAGGGATTCGCGCCCGGAGGGCCGAGACGCCGGCGCGCCCGCGTCGACGTCTCCGGAGCGAGACCGGCGTTGGCGCGCCGGCGGCTCGGCGCCGTTGGCAACGGCGGTATCGTTGCCTACGGCGCGCGAAGCCCGGCCCGGAGCGCAGCGGAGGGACACGCCCCCATCCGTGGTTTCCGCATCAGCCCAGGTCGGCCACCATCTGCTTCGCCGCCATCAGCGTGAGGGCGGCGATGGTGAGGGTGGGGTTGGCGGTGCCCACGGAGGGGAAGACGCCGCTCCCCAGCAGGTACAGGTTCTGGTGGTCGTGCGAGCGCTGGTTCGCGTCGACCACGCTCTGGGTGGGGTCGGTGCCCATCCGGTAGGTGCCCATCAGGTGCCCCGCCCCGCGCACCTGGTACAGCTCGCCCTCGTACTCGAAGGCGGTGGGCTGCATCGGCGAGGGCGGCGCGGTGGCCTCCACGGCCCCCATCTGCTTGAAGATGGCGGTGGACGCCTGCGCCGCGGCCTTGAACCCGCTGCGGGTGTAGTCGTCCAGGTCGTAGGTGATGGTGGGGCGCGGCACGCCCAGGTTGTCGGTCTGGTTCGAGAGCGTCACCGTGTTGGTGCTCATGGGGAGCTGCTCCACCAGCGACCCCAGCCGCGTCTGCGGGGTGATGGCGTCGCTCACCCCCGCCTTCAGCGCCGGGCCGAAGGTGCCCGCGGTGACCAGGTTGTTCAGCGAGTTCCAGGGGTCGTTCTCGGCCCAGTTCCACCCCTCGTTGCCGATCTCCATGCGGAACGCCGGGTGCTGCGAGCGGAACGCGCCGTCGCGCAGCGACTCGATCCCCGAGGTGCTGAGCGGCCCCCGCAGCGGGTACACCGGCTCCGGCATCTTCGCCCACGAGAGCTGGATCGGGTGGTCCATCAGGTTGCGCCCCACCTGGTCGCTGCGGTTGGCCACGCCCCGCGGCATCGTGGCCGAGCGCGAGTTCAGCAGCACCTTGGCCGTCTCCACCGCGTGCGCGGCGAGCACGTAGATCGACGCGGTGAGGGTGCCGCTCGCCGTGGGCGGCCCGTTCTGCTGCGCGTACTGCTTGTAGTTGATCCCGGTGATGCGCCCCGTCTCGGGGTCCACGCTCACCGAGGTGGCCACCGTCTGGTACCACACCTCGGCGCCGAGCTGCTCGGCCTTCTGGATGTGGATGGTGGCGTCGTACTTGGCCTGGATCGGGCAGATGGGGATGCAGTTGGTGTTCCCCGCGCACACGCGCCGCTGGTCGAAGGGGATGGAGTTGCGCGCCTGCGGCGTGGGCGACACGGTCACCGGGTTGCCATAGATCTGCATCTGCCCGATGCGCGCCGCGATGCGCTGGTCCATGTAGCTCTGCACGATCCCCGGCATGGGGTACGGCTTGCTGAAGTGCAGCCCCAGGTAGCTCTGGTCGGCCACGTTCCCCGCCACGCCGATCTCCTGCTCGGCCTCGCAGTACCACGGCTCCAGGTCGTCGTAGCCGATCGGCCAGTCGACGCCCACGCCGTAGTTGGTGCGCAGCGCGAAGTCGTTGGGGAGGAGGCGCAGCGAGGTGCCCATCCAGTGCCAGGTGGTGCCGCCCGCCACCCGCTCGTAGGTGCTGGCGAAGGGGAGCGCGCCGTTCTGGATGAAGTAGCCGTTGCCGCCGTTCACGTCCAGCGTGAGCGGGTTGGGGGCGCTGAGGTTCTCGGGGTACGGCGACTCGGGCGTCTTGGCCATGGCGAGGTAGAAGGTCTCCATGTAGCCGCCGCGGTTGGGCGGCACCGCCGGCCCCGCGTCGATCACCAGCACCCGCTTCCCGGCCTGGCTCAGGCGGTAGGCCGACAGCGCGCCG
>DASQLJ010000853.1:0-8249 GCA_035630095.1 Longimicrobium sp. | reverse complement strand
CCTTCACCTGCGTGCGCTTGAGGTTGGCCTTCACCTCGTAGAAGATGCGGCGCGGGACCCCGTCTCCCGCCAGCTCGGGGAGGACGCTGCGGAAGTAGCCCATGTCCAGGATGTTGTCCACCGTCTCGAAGCCGGAGATGGCGTACCGCTGCTCCAGCTCGCGCACCTCCGACAGCACCCGGTCGGGGGCCTTGGAGCGGTAGCCCATGCTGCTCCCGTTCAGCCCGCAGAAGGTGCAGTGGTGCAGCGCCCCCCACCAGCACCCGCGCGAGGTCTCCAGCGGGAGCCCCGGCGTGACCACCTCGCCCAGCGCGGAGCCGTCCAGCGCCGCGAAGTAGTCGCCGAAGTCGGGGACGGGGAGGGCGTTGAGGTCGCGGAAGAGGGCGCGCGGGAGCGGCTCCCGCGCCTCCGCGGGGTCGCGGTGGCGGGGGCCCAGCACCCCCGCCGGGAGCTCGCCGGGCGGGATGTCGCGCCCGCGCCGCATGATGTCGTGGCAGAGGTCGCCGATCAGCCCGTCGGCCTCGCCCGAGACCAGGTAGTCCACCGCGGGGAAGTGGCGGTGGGTGGCCTCGCCCATCACCGTCTCGCAGTTGGCGCCGCCCAGGAGGGTGATGACGGACGGGTCGAGCTCGCGCACGCGCCGCAGCAGCGCGAGCGAGGGCACGTGCTGCTCGAAGGTGGAGGTGCACCCCACGATCCGCGCGCCGGTGGCCAGGACGCGCCGGGCGGCCTCGTCCACGAAGCCGCTGGCCGCCTCGCGCAGCGCGCGCAGCTCCGTCACCAGCCGCGTGGCGGCGTCGGGGCCGCGGTACGCCTGGACGCGGAAGGCGGAGCCGCCCACCGCGCGCAGGTACCCCTCGTCGTCCCGCGGCGCGCCGGGGAAGGCGGCCTCGGCGAAGGTCCACTCGCCGGTGAGGAACTCGGTCGGCGTCTGCGCCGAGCAGAGGTGGTAGCGCCGGATCCCCACCCGCTCGGCGAACCACAGGTTGGGGTAGAGGGCCACCGTGGCCAGCCCGGCGTCCTCCAGCACCGCCTTCAGCAGCCCCAGCGCCAGCGAGGGGCGCGGGAGCGCCGCGTAGGGCATGGACACGAGGCAGACGTCCACCCGGCGCCCCGCGATCATACGGCCGCCAGCTCCCGCCCGAGCGCCACCACGGTGTGGGGCTCCTCGTCGAAGAGGCCGCGCCGGAAGAGGTCTTCCAGCAGGAGGAAGGTCTGCTCCAGCGGGATCCCGGTCTCCTGCTCGCGCAGCACGGCCAGCTCCTCCACCGTGTGCCGCCCCTCGGCCAGGCGCTCCAGCAGCGGCCCGGTCTCGCCCTGCCCCTTGAAGGTGATCCGCAGCCACGGCGACACGATCGAGAAGGTGCCCTCGTCGTGCTCGCGGGTGAGCCGCGGGCGCAGCCGGGGGACGTCGGTCAGGCGCAGCCAGGGGTGCGCGTGCTCCTCGATCATCCGGTCCAGCACCTCGCGCAGCTCCTCCGGGCTGTCGAAGGTCTCGCGCGCCACCACCCAGTAGCCCAGCGGCCAGCGGTTGCTGGCGTTGCAGGGGGTGATCATCTGCACCGAGCGCTCCACCATGTTGAAGAGGAACCCCGAGACGCAGGCGATGGTGGAGCTCGACTCCTCGGGCATCACCTCGGCGCCGCGCGCCATGGCCTTCAGCCGCGCCCGGCCGGCGTTCGCCTTCCGGTACTTGTCGGACGACTCGCGGTTCTGCGGCACGCACTCCACCCGGATCATCTCCTCGGGGCGGAAGCCCTCGTGGATGCGCTCAAGGATCTTGAGCGTGAGCACCGAGAAGCGGTCGATCTCGGAGCCCAGCGAGTGGCTCAGGCGCAGCAGGTTGCGGGTGCGCTCGATGTCCTTGGCGCCCTGCGCGGTGGTGGTCTGCGGGCAGCGCCCGGTGATCTCGCGGAAGTCGGCCAGGAAGTGCTCGTAGTCGGGGTTGTCGAGCGGGTCGGTGGCCCAGTAGAGGAACCCCTGCTTGATGGCCGGCCCCATCACGTCGCGCAGCACCTCCAGGGTGCCGCGCCAGAGGGCGGCGTTCTCGTCGGTGTAGGGGAACCAGTGGTCGAACTTGGGCGCGGCCACGCCGCAGAACCAGCACCCCACCGTGCACCCCTTGGAGAGCTCGAACGAGGCGGGGGCGTGCACCAGCGCGTCGGCCTTGCGCAGCCCCAGTTCGCCCATGCACCGCTGGATCTGCCGCGAGCGCCACGCCGCCAAGCGCGGGTCGTGCGACTGGCAGCTCTTGCGGATGTCGCGGCGGTGCAGGCGCTTCTCGCGGTAGAACGCCCGGTAGCGGCGGGTGGACAGGGGGTAGTGCTCGTCGCCGCCCTCGCGCATCGCCTGGGTGAGCCGGCGCCCCTCCTCCTCGTCGATCAGGGGGATGATCTCCTCGGGGCGCAGCGGAAGGCCGAGCTGCGCGATGGCGGCCGCGGGGTCTTCGGCGAAGGCGGCCCGGTACTTCGGGTCCATCGTCCACCGCTCCAGCAGCCGCTTGATGTTGGAGATCTGCGAGATGTACTCGGGCGGCACCCCGGAGAGGTCGCCCATCAGCGGGAGGAAGTCGGGGGCGGGGGCCGCGCCCGATGGCGCGGCCCCGTTTCCATTCCCGTTTCCGTTCCCGTTTCCGTTGAGGTGCATGGATTCCGCGCCCGGGCTCAGGTGGCGACCAGCTCGGCTTCCGCCACCACCGTGGTGGAGGTCTCCGCGTCCTGCACCTCGGTCGTCTCGGTGACGGTCACCTCGGTGGTCTCGGCCTCGGTGGTCTGGGTGGTGTCGTGGTAGGTGGCCTCGGTCCCCGAGTCCTCGGCGGCGGCGGCCATCAGCGCGATGTCGGAGGCGCCGTAGAGGTCGGTGCCCGACGGCGCCACGGGAAGCACCAGGTAGCGCGCCTGCGCGCTCGAGTGCACCATGCGCAGCTCGCGCCCTAAGGCGAGCGGCAGGTGCCGGCGCACCTTGGCCAGCTGCTCCTCGGCCGAGGCGCCGTCGTTCACGCTCACGTGCTTCACCTGCGCGGTGTCTTCGAGCACCGACACGGTCACGCCGTCGGGGATCTTCACGCCCTCGTCGCGCAGCACGGCCTCGGGGTCGTTCACCAGGCGCTGGCGGTACCAGGTGTCCTTCCAGGCACGCGCGGTGATCAGGGCCAGCAGGGTGCGTTCCTTGTCTCCCTGGACGAGCATGGGTGCCTTCCCGTGTGAACGAGTGAATGGATTCGCGAGCCGCGGCGCGGCGCGCGTGGAGCGGCGGCGGATGGCGCCGGGCCGGCGGGTGCCGGCCCGGCGCGCATCCACCCCGCGGTGGGGCGTGGCGCTCAGACGATCTCGACTTCCGTCCCCTCGATGCTCACGGTGGCGACCTCGATGGCCTGGCTGTCCATCACCTGGCCCTCGGAGATGGTGGTCACCTCGACGACGGTCTCGACCGCCACCTCGCTGATCTGGGTGTCGATCTCGACGAGCTCGACCTGCTGGGCCTCGATCGAGGTGACGGTGACGACCTGGGCGGTCACGTTGAGGAGCTGGTAGCCGGGCTGGGTGTCGGGCTCGCCCTTGGCCGAGGCCAGGAGGGCGCCCGCCGGGGGCACGGGGAGGACCAGGTAGCGCGTGCGCCCGCCGGAGTGCACCACGCGCAGCTCGCGTCCCTCGGCGATGGGGAGGTGGCTGAGCAGCCGCGCGGCCTGGCCGTCGGGAGCGCCGTCGTCGAGCGTCACGTGCTTCACGCGGGGGGTGTCTTCCAGCACGGCCACGCTCACGTCGGCCGGGAGGTGGACCCCCTCGTCGCGCAGCACCGCCTCCGGGCTCCCCACCAGGCGCTTGCGGTAGCCCGGGTCGTTCCAGGCGCGCGCGGTGATCAGGGCCATAAGGGTGCGGTCCCTCTCTCCCTGGAGCATCATGACGGCGTCTCCGTGACGTTGGGGTGATGAACGACGCGAGCCGCCCGGCCCGCGTTGAACGGCGGCCGCGACGGCTGGCTTTCAGGGCCCGCGAAGCGGGCGGCCGGTGCGCATGAAGGGATCCCCACTCACGGGGTGCATGAACCACGTGCGCGCCGTTGCGGCCACGCACTCGAACCCGTCCCGTCGTATCAGGCAGTATCAGAACAGCGTATATCCCAGGCTAAAGACCCTCCCGGCACCCGTCAAGACTTTCGTTCGGCAGGGTGGCCGGCCCGGGGGGCGGGTGGTGCCCGGCGCCGTGCCGGACACGTCCGCCCAGGTCGCGATCGGGAGGCCGCATGCACGCCGGACGGGTTCGCGGGAGGCCGCGCCCCGGCGGCGCGGCCTCGGTCCGGGCCTCCGGCGACCGCTCTCCGTGCCCGCGCTCAGGTGATCACCAACTCGGCCACCGCCACCACGGTGGTGTCCAACACGCCGGCCTCGGTGGTCTCCGCCACGGCTTGCTCAGTGGTCTCGGCCACGGTGCTCTCGGTGCTCAGCTCCGAGGTCTCCGCTACGACCTCCGAGGTGTCGCTGGCGGCGGCCATCAGCTCGAGATCGGAGGCGCCGTGGAGGTTGGCGCGCGCAGGCGGCAGGGGCAGGACCAGGAAGCGCGCCTGCGCGGTGGAGAGCACCATGCGCAGCTCGCGGCCCGCGGCGAGCGGGAGGTGCCGGCGCAGCTTCGTGAACTGCTCGTCGGCCGGGGCGCCGTCGTTCACGGCCACGTGCTTCACCTGCGGGGTGTCTTCGAGCACCGACACGGTCACGCCGTCGGGGATCTTCACGCCCTCGTCGCGCAGCACGGTCTCGGGCTCGTTCACCAGGCGCTGGCGGTACCAGGCGTCCTTCCAGGCACGCGCGGTGATCAGGGCCAGCAGCGTGCGTTCCTTGTCTCCCTGGACGAGCATAGTGCCCTCTCGGTGTGCGAGTCGGATAAAAGGCGCACGCGCCGCGTCGCGGCCCGCGCACCAGGGACGCCGGGGTGAAACGACGCGAGCCGCCCGGCTCGCGTGGAAGGGCGGCCGCGGCGGCGATCGGTGACTGGCCGGAATCCCCGGCGGCCGGTGCTCATGAATGGTATTCCAATCAAGGCCATGTTTCACGTGCGCGCCAAATGCCGCGGTCTGCGCTTTCGAATCGACATCAACAGGTGCCAGCCGGCTTTCAACGCACGCTAAAGCGGGGCACAGCTCCCGTCAAGACTTTTTCCCGAAAAGGGCGGACCCTTGGGTTCGAAAGGTGGCGGGCGATCGGTGTTTTGCAGTGGTGCGCCTGGATGCGGCGCTCGCCAGGAGCGGGCGGGAACGGCTTTCGAAGGGTGAGGTATGGATCAGGAAGGCACGCGCGGCGCGAGGCGGATCAGGTGGGCGGTGCCACGAAGTGGGTGAGGGTGAGCACGGTGAGCCCGGTGCTTCCGCCCAGCGCGCGGTGGGACCGCGCGGTGAGGCCGGCCTCGCGGGCGGCTTCGACGAAGACCTCGGGCTCCACCAGGAGCTGGCCGGAATAGCCGTGGGTGGCATCCATGAGCGTGGACACGGTGCGGCCCAGGAGCTCGGCGACCACCTCCGGCGGCGCGGTGTGGGCCTCGATCACCAGCATCCCGTGGGCACGCGCCAGCGGCAGCCACGCGCCGAACAGCTCGGCCAGGTTGCGCTCCACCATCACGTTGGGGATGATGGCGCCGTCGGGCGCGGCGAAGGCGCCGGTGGAGCGGGGGATTCGGTCCGCGGGGGGGGCGACGGCCGGCGGGCGCCAGGTGCGGTTGTGGATCACCGACTTGCTTACGTGCAGCGCGGCGTACGGATTCACGCCCAGCGCGGCGAGCGTCCGCGCCAGCGCGGCGGGGTCCGTGACGTCGCCGTCGGCCACGCGGTGAGGGGCTCCGGCCGCGGCGAGCCGGGCCGCCGTGGTCTCGCGCGCGACGGGGCTGGGGTCCACCCCCACCAGCACCAGCGGGTGCGCGTCCATGCCGCGGCCGCGCAGCGTTCCGTCGCGCACCCCCTCCCACAGCGCCAGGAGGAGCGCGCCGTTCCCGCATCCCGTATCCACCACGGCTGTGGGCTGGGCTGACAGCGGTTCCTGGTCGAAGAGGGGCAGCACCGCCTCGAGGAAGGGCCCGCGGCAGGTGCGGTCGAACACCCCGCCGCTGAAGGCGATGTCGAGCGCCCGGTCCACGTGCGTCTCGTCGCCCCCGCCGGCGCCCTCGCGCAGCGCGCCCGCGTCGCCGAAGAGCAGCTCGGGGACGCGGATGAAGGTTTCCAGGTAGCTGAGCGGATACCAGTACTGGCGCGCGAACGACGCCGCGACCTCCCCGGGCGGCGTTAGCGTCACCCGGTCCCCCTCCCGCGTGGCCCAGCCCAGGGCGGCGAGGACATCCCACAGCGGCCCCAGTGCCTTGGTACCACCCTCCGCGGCGCTCAGATCGATCTCCGGTCTTTCCGCGGATGCCGGAAGATGCCCGGCGAGCGCCAGCAGCCCCATCACCGGCGCGGCGGCGTGGCCGTCCAGGTGGTGCCGCACCTGCCACTGCACGCCGAGCGGCACGCCATCGCGGGGGATCCCCCATCCCCCGCGCACCCGCTCCGCCCAGCCGTGCAGCACGCCCACCATCCCTGCCGCGCCGGCGGACCCGGCGCGCAGCAGGTCGCGGGCCTCGGGGAGGAGCGCCGCGGCGCGGGTGTAGAGCGGCGCCAGACGCGCGCCGTGCCGTCCCTCGTGGGTCAGGGTGAAGCGCATCTCGTCCGTCCCCGGCGTCCCCTCGCGCGTGACCCAGCCCTGGCTGGCCAGGAGCCGCAGGGCGACGTTGAGATGGCCCGGGTTGCCGCCGGCGTGGTCGAGGACGCGGCGCAGGGTGGCCCCCGGCTCGCGCTCCAGGAGCTCGAACACGCCGCGCTCCCCCAGCGCGGCCACGGTGGAGCCCACCGCCACCCCGTCGATCTGGCGGCACACCGCCTCCCACACGGGGCGGCGGAGGGACTGGAGACGCGGCGCGGGTGCGGTGGTCGGCGGCATGCGGGGTTTCCGGCGGGATTTAGATGGGCAAGACCTGGGATTCGATGCTAATACCGACGCCGGGGCCGGCCAAGAACTTTCGCGGCCGCCGGGGATGAAGGCGGCATTGGGATGTGGATCGAACGCATCGCGGCGGATGAGCCGACGATGCGCGGATCGCGGTGTTTCCGATCGACCGGGCTGGACGTTTCTCCAGCGGGGCGGGGAGATAAAGTCACCGGCCCCCCTTCCGGAAAGACGGGTAAATCGTTATAGTTACCGCCTTCGTACGGATGCGCTCTCGGGCGCGCCGATGCGGCGAGCTCGCCGAAAGGCACTCGCCGCTTGCAGTCGGTAGGGTTGTGGACGGTTCTGCTCCTGTGGCGGAATTGGTAGACGCGCTAGATTCAGGATCTAGTGGGCGTAAGCCCGTGGAGGTTCGAGTCCTCTCGGGAGCACTGTCCGCGGCTTGGCTGGGTTCCGGCTGTCGAATGCCCAGGTGCTGAAACTGGTAGACAGGCCAGACTAAGGATCTGGTGCCTTAACCGGCGTGGAGGTTCGAGTCCTCTCCTGGGCACTACCTATTTGACAAGACGGGTCGGGAGGCGAGTGAGGATCGCGGCGCGCTTCAGTGCGTCGAGGAAAGTCCGAGCTCCGCAGGGCAGGGTGCCGGCTAACGGCCGGGCGTCGCAAGGCGACGGAAAGTGCCACAGAGAACAGACCGCCGATGGCCCCCGCCGGGGGCACAGGCAAGGGTGAAACGGTCGCGGTAAGAGCGCACCGCCCCGGCGGCAACGTCGGGGGCAGGGCAAACCCCACCCGGAGCAAGGCCAAACAGGAACGAGGGGCTGCCCGCCCCGCGATGCGACTCACGTCCATCACAGTTCCGGGTAGGCTGCACGAGGCCGGCGGCAACGTCGGTCCCAGAGAAATGATCCTCGCCCGCGCAAGCGGGTGACAGAACTCGGCTTATTCCGCCTCCCCCTCGTCTGTTCGCGCGCCCGTAGCTCAGCTGGATAGAGCGCTAGCCTCCGGAGCTAGAGGTCACAGGTTCGAATCCTGTCGGGCGCATGACTCGTAAACCCCCGCGGTTGCTGCATTTGCAGCGGCCGCGGGGGTTTCGCGTTTCATGCTGCTCCTTGCGTCATTCCGCGTCCAAAAAGTCGCGCCGGGGCCTCAAACGGAAACGGCGGGTGCGGGCGTGTCCCTCCGCTGCGCTCCGGGCCGGGCTTCGCGGGCCGTAGGCAACGATACCGCCGTTGCCAACGGCGCCGAGCCGCCGTCGCGCCACGGCCCCGCTCCTTTCCGCTACGTC
>DASQLJ010000852.1:0-18756 GCA_035630095.1 Longimicrobium sp. | reverse complement strand
TCCCGGAACGGGAGAGGTGGACGGCCTGAGCCGGCCGGAGAGGGCGCCGCGCCGCGGTCCGCAAGGATGCCCGTCGCCCACGCTGAGCCCGGCCGTGCCGTCGTCGTCGCCCCACCGCAGCTCGCCTCGGCGACCGCAGCTCGCCGCGGCCTACCGCCGCCCGGCTCGCCCTACCGCAGCTCGCGCCGGAGCTCCGTGGCCAACTCGAAGATGCGCGTGCGCAGCCGGTCCATCCGCGCGCCGCCCCACCCGATGTCGTTCAGGCTCCCGGCCCCGCCGAACGCGCCCAGCAGCCGGTCCAGCCCGTGCGCGTCACCCGCGCGGATCTCGGCGGCGGACGCCCGCATCCACTCCCGCCAGTGCTCGTCGCCGCCCTCGGCGAGGATGGCGGCCAGCTCGTCCAGCGCCGCCAGCAGCTCGCCCACGCGGTCCTTCGCCCATGGCCAGCGCATCACGCCGCTCCGCCCGCCCGCGCCGCGTCGCCGAAGCCGCGCGTCTCCTCCACCAGCACGCGGTACCGCTCCACCTGCCGCTCGATCTCCGCCGCGTCCCAGCCGATCCCCGGCTCGGCCGCCATCCGCTCCGCCACCGCGCGGGCGACCGACAGCCCGCCGTCGCGCGCCTCGTAGAACAGGTGCAGCCGGCGGATCAGCAGGTCGTCCAGCGACATCGCCATCTCGCGGTTCACCGCGTGCGGCACCTCGGCCCACACGTACGGCTGCGCGGGGACGATCCGCTCGCCCAGCGCGCGGTCGGCGCGGATCGCGGCCAGCAGCGCGTCGGCGTCGTCGCCGTAGGCGCGCGACAGGTGGCGGCCCACCTCGCCGCCCACCCCCACGGCGTCCGCGTCGGCCACGATCCGCGCGGCGAACTCGGTCCAGGGGCCGTCGGGCGCGCCGGGAAGCGGCAGGTCCTCGGTGGGCGAGATTCCGCTCTCCACCTTGTGGCGCGTCAGCAGCCGGTCGGCGGCGCGGTCCACCAGCTGCTCGGCCATCACCCGGTAGGTGGTGAGCTTGCCCCCGGCGATGCTCAGCAGCCCCGAGCGGTCCCACCAGATCTCGTGCTCGCGGCTGGTGGCGCTCTCCTTCGCGCCGCCCTGCGCGGGCGCCAGCAGCGGCCGTACGCCGGCCCAGGTGCTCACCACGTCCGCCGCCGTCAGCTTCGCCTCGGGGAAGACGGAGTTGGCGCTCTTCAGCAGGTAGTCCACGTCCGCCGCGTCGGGCCGCACGTCGGCCGGCGAGCCGTGGTAGTCGGTGTCCGTGGTACCCACGTAGCTGAAGTCGCCCCAGGGGAGCACGAACATCACCCGCCCGTCGATCGGCGACTGCACGGTGATGGCGTTGCGGTTGCCGATACGGTCGCGCTCCACCAGCACGTGCACGCCCTTGGTCGTCCGCAGCCGCGGTTTGGCCGAGGGGTCGGCCAGGCGGCGGACGGCGTCGCTCCAGGCGCCGGTGGCGTTCACCACCACCCGCGCGCGCACCTCCGCCTCCGCGCCGGAGACGCGGTCGCGCACCCGGGCGCCCGCCATCCCGCCCTCGTCCAGGAAGCCCACCACCTCGGCGTGCGACACCACCCGCGCGCCGCTCTCGTGCGCGCCGCGGGCGTTGGCCAGCGTGAGCCGCGCGTCGTCCACCGAGGCGTCGTAGTAGAGCGCGGCGCCGGCCAGGCCGCCGGTGCGCAGGCGCGGCTCCTCGCGGCGCACGTCGTCGCGCGAGAGGACGCGGTGGCGGCGGATGTTGCGGAAGAGGGAGAGGGCGTCGTAGAGCCACATCCCCGCCTGCAGCATCAGGAAGGGGGTGGGGCCGCCCTGGTAGACGGGGAAGACGAAGGGGAGGGGGTGCACCAGGTGCGGGGCCAGCGCCAGCAGCCGCCGGCGCTCGGCGCTGGCCTCGAAGACGAGGGAGAAGCCGTACGTCTCCAGGTAGCGCAGCCCGCCGTGGATCAGCCGCGACGAGCGCGAGCTGGTGCCGCCGCCGAAGTCGCCCGCGTCCACCAGCGCGACGGAGAGCCCGCGCCCGGCCGCGTCGCGCGCCGCCGCCGCCCCCGTGATCCCGCCGCCGATCACCAGCAGGTCGAAGACGCGGCCCGGGAGCGCGTCCCAGTGCTCCCTGCGCGCCGCGGCCGAGAACGGCCCGAAGTCGTCCGTCACCGGCGGGCGGCGCGCGGGGCGCTCAGCTCGCGGCCGGGGGCGCGTCTTCCAGCCCCAGCGCGCGCAGCAGCGACGAGAAGGAGACGTCGGTGTGGCTGAGGACGAACACCCCCTCGAAGGTGCTGTCGAGGAAGGTGAAGTCGGTCTCGATCATCAGCCCCGACACGTGGTGCGCCAGCGCGTCGCGGTCGCCCTCGTGCAGCTCGGGGGTGCCGATCATCACGCTCTTGCTGAGGAAGGTGCCCATCACGCCCACGTAGGCGGCGCACACGATGTTCCCCATCTCGCTCAGCGCGCTCTGCTCCAGCGGCCCGATGGCGTTGGCGGCCTCGCGGCGCAGCATCAGCGCCACCATGCGCAGCGCCGTGTCGCGCGCCAGGATCAGCGAGGCGCGCTCGCCGCCGCTGTCGGTGACGCCGATGATGGGCACGGACACGATCACCAGCGGCCCCTCGCCGGGGATGTCGCGGGTGCTCTCCACGTCGCCCGTCGCCCACTCGATGCGCGGCACCGAGATCATCACCCGCAGCCGCGTGAGCGCCGACAGGTTGGTGGCGGCGTGGCCCGCGCCGATGTTCACCACCTCGCGGATGGCGTCGAGCTGCCTGGGGGTCAGCGTTCTCTGGGTCATCAAACCGGGATCGTGCGCCGCCATGGCGTCTGGATGTTCATCGGTGCCGTCCGGAGCGGCTTGCACAACGCGCGCCCGGTCTGTCGGTCCATCATACGGCGGGAGATGCGCTGCCGGATGCGCGTCCGCTTCGCGCGCTCTCCGCCGTTGTCGTTCACAGCCGCGGCGTGGTCACCCCGGTCTGCCCCTGGTACTTCCCCTTGCGGTCGGCGTAGCTCACGTCGGGCGGCTCGTCGCCCTGGAAGAAGAGCACCTGGGCGATCCCCTCGTTGGCGTAGATCTTCGCCGGGAGCGGCGTGGTGTTGCTGATCTCCAGCGTCACGAAACCCTCCCACTCGGGCTCGAACGGGGTGACGTTGGTGATGATGCCGCACCGCGCGTAGGTGCTTTTGCCGACGCAAAGCGTAATCACGTCGCGCGGGATGCGGAAGTACTCCACCGAGCGCGCCAGCGCGAACGAGTTGGGCGGGACGATGCACACCTCGCCCTCGAAGGGCACGAAGCTCTTGTCGCTGAACGCCTTGGGGTCGACGATGGCGTTGTTGACGTTGGTGAAGATCTTGAACTCGCTCGCCACCCGCATGTCGTAGCCGTAGCTCGACACCCCGTAGCTGATCGTGCCGCCGCGCACCTGCGCGTCCTCGAACGGCTCGATCATCCCGTGCTCGCGGGCCATCCGGCGGATCCAGTGGTCGGGGCGGATGCTCATGGCGGAACAGGACTTGAATGGGGGGGCGAGGCTGCTACCCGGCGGCCGAACCGCCCCCGCCGCGCGGGGTACCGGAGAGGCCCGGAAACACCGGGAAAAGGAGCCGCCAACGTACGCCTGGGGCACAGCCCCGGCAAGGCCCGCCGCTGCTTGACACTGCTCGCGAGCGGGCAGTATCTTGGCCCGGCTTCAAACAAGTGAACGATTTCACAAACCACCGTAGGAAGGCCCCGGCGCCGATGCTTCGCCCGTACCTGCCCGTGCTGATCCTGCTTGTGCTGAGCGCTGCGCAGGCGGTTGGCATGGTCATCCTCAGCAACGTGCTCAGCCCCGGGAAGCAGACCAAGGTCAAGGCTTCCCCGTACGAGAGCGGGATGGACCCGCTGGGCAGCACGCGCGAGCGGTTCTCGGTGAAGTTCTACGTGGTGGCGATCCTGTTCATCGTGTTCGACGTGGAGACCGTCTTCCTCCTGCCGTGGGCCGTCGGGGCCCGCGAGCTGGGGTGGCACGGCTTCGCGGCCGCCATGGTGTTCATCGTGATCCTCACCGTGGGGCTGGTCTACGAGTGGAAGAAGGGAGCGCTCGAATGGGACTGAACGACCATCCGGACGGCCCGGGGAGCACCCCCGTGGCCCACCAGGGCGCGCCGGGCACCCCGCAGCCGGCATCGGCCGACGAGGGGCTGCAGGAAGGCGGGCTCTTTTCGGGCCAGCCGAGCTTCCTCACCACGAAGCTGGAGACGGTGGTGAACTGGGCGCGCCAGAACTCGCTCTGGCCGATGCCCTTCGGCACCGCCTGCTGCGCCATCGAGATGATGGCCACCGCGGCCACCCGCTACGACCTGGCGCGCTTCGGGATGGAGCGCATGAGCTTCAGCCCGCGCCAGGCCGACCTGCTGATCTGCGCCGGGCGCGTGAGCTACAAGATGGCCCCGGTGCTCAAGAAGATCTGGGAGCAGATGCCCAGCCCCAAGTGGGCGATCAGCATGGGTGCCTGCGCCAGCACGGGCGGCGTGTTCGACGTGTACAGCATGGTGCAGGGGATCGACACCATCATCCCCGTGGACGTGTACGTGCCCGGCTGCCCGCCGCGCCCCGAGGGGCTGATCTACGGGATCCTGCTGATCCAGGAGAAGATCCGGAACTCGGCGCCCACCAGCGAGAACGAGTGGGGCGCGGTGGACCAGCTCCCCGAGACCGGGTCGTACCTGCCGCGCGAGGTGGTGGAGGCCATCACCACGCCCTTCGGCAACAGCACCAACCAGAACCGCGCCAGCGGCCTCGTCAGCACGGGCGCCGTGGTGCGGGTCAGCGACCGGCGGCCGTAAACCAGAGTGCCCAGTCCCCAGTGCCCGGTGCCCAGGAACGGCACGGGCGGTACTGGGCACCGGGCACTTGGCACTGGGCACTATTGGATTCGATGAGCGATCCGAGTTCGTTCAAGAAGGGCCTCGAAGGCCTCGACCAGGGCCCCCGCCCGTCGGAGCAGGGGCCCGACGCCGTCCCGCCGCAGGCGGGCGAGCTGCCGCCGCACCCGTCGGTCGCCGCGCTGCGCGCGCGCTTCGGCGACGACGTGCTGCGGCACGAGGTGGTGGCCGGCGACGAGCACATCGTCTACGTCGCCGCGGCGCGGAGCCTCGAGATCCTGACCTGGCTCAAGGACGACCCGGAGCACCGCTACGACTTCCTGCAGGACCTCACCGCCGTGGACTACGGCGGCGGGCGGATGATCCAGGTGGTGTACCAGCTCTGGTCGATCCCCAACAAGCTGAACCTGCGGGTGAAGTGCGAGCTGCCGCTGGCCGGGCTGGAGATCGACAGCGTGTACCACCTGTGGCGCGCCAGCGACTGGCTGGAGCGCGAGGTGTTCGACATGTTCGGCGTGGTGTTCCGGGGCCACCCCGACCTGCGCCGGATACTGATGCCCTACAACTACGCCGAGGGGCACCCGCTGCGGAAGGACTTCCCGCTGCGGGGCCGCTTCTCGCGCGCCGAGCAGACCCGGCGCGCCCTGGCGCAGACGACCGAAGACCACTATTCGCCGGCCGAGCTGGAGATCGCCCACGTCCTGGGGCAGCCGGTGCCCGACCCCTTCGACGGGGGCGAGACCGGGGCGCAGCAGGGCCAGTTCGGCGGGATGGGAGGAGGCGGCTGAGATGGCGCTGCGCAAGCTGATCTACAACGTCACGCGCTCACCCGAGATGTCTCCGGGCGGGTCGCTGATCCACGCGCCGATCGTGCCCGTGGAGGGCGAGGCGTACGAGGTGCACGAGGACATCCACGGCGAGCACATGCTCATCAACATCGGCCCCCAGCACCCGGCGACGCACGGGGTGCTGCGGCTGGTGCTGGAGCTCGACGGCGAGACCGTGATCCGCTGCATCCCGCATATCGGCTACCTGCACTCGTCGTTCGAGAAGCTGGGCGAGTACCGCGACTGGAACCAGATCGTGCCGCTCACCGACCGCATGGACTACCTGGCGCCGCTGATCTACAACTGCGCCTACGCCATGGCGGTGGAGAAGCTGATGGGGGTGACGGTCACCGAGCGCTGCAAGGTGGTGCGCCTCATCTGCATGGAGCTCGACCGCATCTTCTCGCATCTCCTGTGGCTGGGGACGACGGCGATCGACCTGGGGGCGTTCACCGTCTTCCTCTACACCTTCCAGCAGCGCGAGAAGATCTACGACCTGCACGAGCGCTTCACCGGCGCCCGGATCACCACCAGCAGCACGCGCATCGGCGGGATGATGGCCGACCTGCCGGCGGGGTGGATCACGCAGCTCGAGGAGTTCCTCGACAACTTCATCCCCGTGGTGGACGAGGTCGAGACGCTGCTCACCCACAACGCCATCTGGGTGGGGCGCACCCAGGGCGTGGGCGAGATCAGCGGCGAGGACGCGGTGAACTGGGGCCTCAGCGGCCCCAACCTGCGCGCCAGCGGCGTGAGCTACGACGTGCGCAAGGACCGGCCGTACTACGACTACGAGACCTACGACTTCGACGTGCCGGTGGGCGAGCACGGCGACATCTACGACCGCTACCTCTGCCGCATGGAGGAGATGCGCCAGAGCGTGCGCATCCTCCGCCAGGCGATCGACCGGCTCCCCGGCGGGCCGATCAACGTGGACGACCCGCGCGTCATCCTCCCGCCCAAGACGGCGGCGATGAACGACATGGAGAGCATGATCCACCACTTCAAGGTGGTGATGGAGGGGGTGCGCGCCCCCGTCGGCGAGAGCTGGTTCTCGGTCGAGTCGTCCAAGGGCGAGCTGGGGATGTACGTGGTCTCCGACGGCGGGGCCAAGCCGGTGCGCTGGCGCGTGCGCGGCCCCAGCTTCATCAACATCGCCGCGCTCCCGCACATGATCGAGGGGGCGCTGCTCTCCGACGTGATCGCGGTGAACGCGTCGCTCGACATCGTGCTGGGAGAGATCGACCGATGAGCGCCGGACACGGACGCGCCGACTCGCCGCCCAGCTCCTGGCCGGCCGCGCTGCAGAACCCCGGCTTCGCCGGCGACACCGGCGAGTTCGCCGCCCTCAGCGAGGCCGACGTGCGCGGCAGCGCCTACGTGGGCGAGCGCCCCAGGGACGGCGGCCACGCCTCCGTCGCGGGCACCCTCCCCTACCAGGTGGGCGCGAACGACGGCGAGGCGCCGATCTTCGTGGGCGAGTACGAGGAGCGGCTGCAGAAGATCCTTTCGCGCTACCCCGACCGGCAGAACGCGCTCCTCCCCGCGCTGCACATGGCGCACGAGATCCGCGGCTACCTGTCGCCCGCGACGATGGACGAGGTGGCGGCGCGGCTGGAGCTCGCCCCCGCCTACGTGCGCGGCGTGGCCAGCTTCTACACCATGTACAACCTGGGCCCGGTGGGGAAGTACCTCATCCAGGTGTGCACCAACATCTCGTGCAACCTGTGCGGGGGCGACGCCGTGTTCGAGGCGTTCCTGAAGCACACCGGCACCGAGGCGGGGGAGACCAGCGCCAACGGGCTGTGGACGGTGATGGAGGTGGAGTGCCTGGGCGCCTGCGGCTTCCCCACGGCGGTCCAGATCAACGAGCGCTACTTCGAGAACATCCGGCCGGAAGACGTGCCGGCGGTCCTCGAGACGTTGCAGTGATGACGACGCTCCGGCACTTCGCGACGGCGGGCTGAGCCATGGCATATCCCTATACGCACCCGAAGGAAGTCCGCGTCCTTTCCCAGTACTTCGGCGATCCGGAAGCGCGGACGCTGAAGGGGTGGGAGGCGCGCGGCGGGTACCAGGCGCTGCGCAAGGCGCTGGGCACCCCGCGCGAGGAGATCGTCAACACGGTCAAGGCCAGCGGGCTGCGCGGCCGTGGCGGCGCCGGCTTCCCCACGGGGATGAAGTGGGGCTTCATGCCCAGGAAGGTGGAGGGCACGCCGCACTACCTGATCTGCAACGCCGACGAGAGCGAGCCCGGCACCTTCAAGGACCGCGAGCTGATGCGGTGGACGCCGCACGCGCTGGTCGAGGGGTGCGTGATCGGCGCCTACGCCATCAACGCCGAGCACGCCTACATCTACATCCGCGGCGAGTTCTTCGAGGCGGCGCAGGTGATGGCCCGCGCGATCGAGGAGGCGTACGCGGCCGGCTACCTGGGGAAGAACATCCTGGGGAGCGGGATCGACATCGACCTGACGCTGCACCTGGGCGCCGGCGCCTACATCTGCGGCGAGGAGACGGGGCTGCTCAACTCGCTGGAAGGCCGCCGCGGCGAGCCCCGCGTGAAGCCGCCCTACCCGGCGATCTCGGGCGCCTTCGGCAAGCCGACGGCGGTGAACAACGTCGAGTCGCTCATCGCCGCCGCGCACATCGTGCTGAACGGGGCGGACTGGTACAAGCAGTGGGGGACCGAGAAGTCGGTGGGCACCAAGCTGTTCTGCGTCTCGGGCCACGTGAAGCGCCCGGGCAACTACGAGGTGCCGCTGGGTTTCAACTTCAAGGAGTTCATCTACGACGTCTGCGGCGGAACGCCCGACGGGCGGCCGATCAAGGCGGTGATCCCCGGCGGCAGCTCGGTGCCGATCCTCACCGCCGACGAGCTGGACATCGGGATGGACTACGAGGCGATGGCGGCTGCGGGAACGATGCTGGGGTGCGGTTCGGTGATCGTGATGGACGACACCACCAACATCGTCAAGCAGGTGCGGCGCATGGTGGACTTCTACGCCCACGAGAGCTGCGGCCAGTGCACCCCCTGCCGCGAGGGCACCGCCTGGGCCGCCAGGATCCTGCGCCGCATGGAGCAGGGCCGCGGCGTGCCCGACGACATCGACACGCTGCTGGCGATCAGCGAGAACATGTCGGGCCGCACCATCTGCGTGCTGAGCGACGCCGCGGCGGCGCCCATCACCAGCAGCATCGAGAAGTTCCGCGCCGACTACGACGCGCTGATGGCGCCCGAGCCCGGGCTGGTGGGAGCCGGGCTCACCGGCGCCGCCCACGGCTCCGTCCGCTGAACCAGGGAAGGGAATCGGCGATGGCCGAAGAGAGCAAGGCGGCGGTCGAAACCGTCCATATCACCATCGACGGCATCGAGCTGGACGTGCCCAAGGGCACGCGCATCCTCGACGCCGCCGCCATGGCGGGCGCCGACGTGCCGCACTACTGCTACCACCCGGGGCTCACCGCGCCGGCGCAGTGCCGCATGTGCCTCGTGGAGATCGAGAAGGTGCCCAAGCTGCAGCCCGCCTGCGTGGCGACCGTGGCCGACGGCAACGTGATCCACACCCAGAGCGAGAAGGCGCTGGAGGCCCGCAAGGGGGTGCTGGAGTTCTACCTGGTGAACCACCCGCTCGACTGCCCGGTCTGCGACCAGAGCGGCGAGTGCAAGCTGCAGGACTACACGGCGGCCGAGGGGCGTGCCATCGGCCGCTCGCTCGAGCCCAAGCGGGTGCTGGGGCGCGACGACTTCGGCGGCGACGTGACCTTCTACGCCGACCGCTGCGTGATGTGCACCCGCTGCGTGCGCTTCATGCGCGAGGTCGCGCAGGACGAGCGGCTGACCGTGGTGCAGCGCGGCCACCGCTCAGTGATCGACACCTTCTTCGACGACGGGCTCGACGGGAACATCTGGGCCGACAACATCGTCGACATCTGCCCCGTCGGCGCGCTGGTGTCCAAGGACTTCCTGCACAAGGCGCGGGCGTGGGACCTGGACCGCACTCCTTCCATCTGCCCCAACTGCACCCAGGGGTGCAACGTGCGGCTGGAGACGCGCGACAACCAGGTGCAGCGCATCAAGCCGCGGCCCAACCCGGAAGTCAACGCGCACTGGATGTGCGACTACGGGCGGCTGAACTACGAGTGGATCAACCGCGGCGCGCGGATCGAGGCGCCGCTGGTGCGCGGGGCCGACGGGGCGCTGCAGGCCGTGAGCTGGAGCGAGGCGCTCACCCGGCTCGCCGCCGCGCTGCAGGGCTCCGCCGGCGAGAGCCGCGCGGTGGTCTCGCCGTTCATGGCCAACGAGGACATCGGCCTGCTGCGCCGGGTGATCGATTCCACCGGCGGCGGCAATGGCGTCTATCGCTGCCAGACGGGCGAAGAGGTGGTGCTCCCCGGCTTCCCCACGCTGGCGCTGCGCACCGACCGCGCCGCCAACGTGCACGGCGCCGAGCTGTTCGGCTTCGGCCGGACGGGGGGAGCGGACGGCCTGGGCGGGCTCGAGTCCGTCGCGAATCACGCCGGCGCGCTCTGGGTGCTGGGCGACGAGCTGGCCGATGCGCCCGCGGGCTTCGGCTCGGCCGCGAGCGTGTTCGTGTACGTGGGGCACTTCCTCTCCCCCGCCGCGCGCAACGCCCACTTCGTTCTCCCCGCCACCACATTCGCGGAGATGGAGGGGACGTTCACCAACGTTCGGAAGCGCGTGCAGCGCTTCTGGCCCGCGCTGCAGGCGCCGGGGATGTCGCGCCCCGCGTGGCAGATCCTGGGTGTGCTGCTGGCCGGCATCGGCGACGCGGCCCCGGTGGCCACCGCCGCCGACGCCTTCGCCGTGCTGGGCGGCGTGCGCCCCGAGTTCGCCGGGCTCGCCTGGGGCGACCTGGGGCAGCAGGGCGCGCCGCTGGGCAGCTTCGCCGAAGCGGGCGACTGAGGTCGAGCAACACGCCGGCGTTCATCGTTCAGCGTAGGACGATGAAGGTCGGATCGATGGGATGATGGAGGGGCCCGCCGCCGCTTTCCGGCGCGGGCGCACACTGGGGAACCGGGCGCACCGATGCAGGCAGCAACCGTACCGACATACCACGAAGTCGCCGGAGACGCGTTCGTCATCGCGTCCACCATCAAGGTGCTGGTGGTGTTCGTGGCCGTGCTGGTGATCGTGGCGATGCTCACCCTGATGGAGCGCAAGGTGAGCGCGTGGATGCAGGACCGGCTGGGCCCCAACCGCGTGGGCCCCGGCGGCCTCCTGCAGCCCGCCGCCGACGGGCTGAAGAACATCCTGAAGGAAGAGACCAACCCGGCCGAGGCCAACCGCGTGTTCTTCACGCTGGCCCCGATGCTGTCGATCACGCCGGCGATGCTCACCTTCGCGGTGATCCCCTTCGCCTCGCCACTCCCCACGAAATGGGGGGTGGTGCCGATGATCCTGGCCGACCTGCCGGTGGGGATCCTCTTCCTGCTGGCGTTCAGCTCGCTGGGCGTGTACGGGATCGTGATCGCCGGGTGGGCCAGCTTCAACAAGTACGCGCTGCTGGGCGGCCTGCGCGCGGGCGCGCAGATGATCAGCTACGAGATCGCGCTGGGGCTGTCGCTGATGTCGGTGTTCATGGTCACCGGCAACGTGTCGCTCACCGAGATCGTGTGGAAGCAGCAGCAGATGCACATGTGGTTCGCGGTGCCGCTGGCGGTGAGCTTCTTCTTCTTCTGGATCAGCTGCTTCGCCGAGACCAACCGCCTCCCCTTCGACCTCCCCGAGGCCGAGAGCGAGCTGGTGACGGGGTACCACACCGAGTACAGCGCGATGAAGTTCTCGATGTTCTTCATCGCCGAGTACGCGCACGTGCTCACCGTGTCGATGCTGATGGCCACGCTCTTCCTGGGCGGGTGGGACATCCCCCTCTGGCAGGGCGACAACATGCTGGGCGAGGCGAACGGGGCGTGGGTGGGGCATGCGCCGCGCTGGTGGATCACGATCCTCACCTTCGGCGCGTTCGCCACCAAGACGCTGTTCTTCATCCTGGTGTTCATGCTGGTGCGCTGGACCGTCCCGCGCTTCCGCTACGACCAGGTGATGGACCTGGGGTGGAAGATCATGCTCCCCGCCGCGCTCTTCGCGGTGGTGGTGACCGCCGCCACGGTGCTGGCGCTGGACTCGTTCGGCATCGAGTACGGGTGGAAGTGGGCGGTGGCGCTGAGCGCGGTGAACCTGCCGATGCTGGCCATCATCCTGTGGGTGATGGACAAGGGCCACACCCTCACCGGCACCGGCGCGCCCGACGAGAAGCGCCGCGTGGCCCGCGAGCACGCACGCGCCCGGGCGCAGTCGCGCCGCGTGGCCGTGCCGGTGAACCCGCGCGCGCCGCGCGCCGGCTGACCCGCGCGAAAATCGAAAGAGGCATAAAGCAGATGGCGATCAACGTTCGGGTGATGAAGCGGCCGAAGGGCAAGAGCAGCTACGTGCGCGCCACGCTCAAGGGGATGGCGCTCACCTTCCGGCACATGGCCAGGGCCGCCGGCGACCGCAGCGACCTCACCATCCAGTACCCCGACCAGAAGAAGGAGCTGTCTCCTCGCTGGCGCGGCACGCACGTGATGGAGAAGCACGACGACGGGCGCCCCAAGTGCGTGGCGTGCGGCCTGTGCCCCACCGTCTGCCCCGCCAACTGCATCAAGCTGGTGCCGGGCGAGGACGACCAGGGGAACCGCTACCCGATCGTCTACGAGATCGACGAGTTCCGCTGCATCTTCTGCGGGATGTGCCAGGAGGTGTGCCCGGTGGAGGCGATCCACGTGGGCAACCACTACGAGAACGCCGAGTACACGCGCCACAACTTCGTGTACGACCTGGACCGCCTGATGGCGCAGACGCACCCCGTCACCCTGCTCTGGGACCCGAGCGACCCGGCGGGCGAGTAGTTCGAGCAGGTGCAGGTCGAGCGGCGGCAGGAAGAGAAAACGTTGGGTGATCGGACGGCGATCGGCGCGGGGCGGTAGAAGCTTCGGCTGATCGACCCCCATTCCGCGCCCCGGCGGCGCGGCTGGACCGAAGGCTGTAGTCCGCGAAGGCGCCGCGAAGGCGGACTTCGCGTGGTTGTAGCGCCGGATTTTAATCCGGTGTGCCGTCGAGGTTGATGTAGTCCCGAGCTCCGGATTCGATCCGGCCGCAGGCGGACTTCGTGTCGTTGTTGCATCGGAATTCATTCTCCCCGCGTGGGGCGAACACCAGGGTGTCCGAGCACACCTGAAGCGGACCGCGATGAACGTCACCCAGATCCTGTTCTTCTTCTTCGCGTCGTGCGCGGCGGGCTGCGCGCTCGCCATGATCACGCGGAAGAACCCGGTGGCCTGCGCCATGTGGCTGATCGGCACCTTCTTCTCGGTGGCGGCCATCTACACGCTGCTGGGCGCCTACTTCATCGGGATCATCCAGATCCTGGTCTACGCGGGCGCCATCATGGTGCTGTTCCTCTTCGTGATCATGCTGCTGAACCTGGGCAACGACTACGAGGACGACATCCGCGGCACCGGCTGGAAGATCGCCGGCGGCGGCGCCGGGCTGGTGATCATCGCCCTGCTGGGCCGCGTCTTCAGTGGCGACCTGCCGCGGCCGCTGGGCGACGCCGCCGGGCCCACCATGCTGGCCACGGCGCAGGCCGAGCGCGGCGTGGTGGGGCTGATCGGGATCCCGCTCTATACCGAGTACGTGGTGCCGCTCCAGGCCACGGCCATCCTGCTGCTGGTGGCGGTGGTGGGCGCGGTGGTCCTCGCCAAGCGAAAGGTGTGACGGGGATGAACGAGATCCCGCTTAGCTACTCGCTGGGCCTCAGCGCCATCCTCTTCGGCATCGGGGTGGCCGGCGTGATCGTGCGCCGCAACGCCATCGTGCTGTTCATGTGCGTGGAGCTGATGCTGAACGCGGTGAACCTGGCCTTCGTGGCGCTCTCGCCGTACGCGGGGGTCGAGGGCCAGGTGTTCGTCTTCTTCGTGATCGCCGTCGCCGCCGCCGAGGCGGCGGTGGGGCTCGCGATCATGATCGCCGTCTTCCGGCACCGTGAGTCGGTCGACATGAAGAACTTCAGCCTGCTCAGGTGGTAGGGCCGATGCTCCTGCTTCAAGAAGCGGCACACGGCGCGGCGGCCGCCGCCGGCGAAGGGGCCGGGTTCCACCCCGTGCTCCCCTGGCTGATCGTCGCGCTCCCGCTGCTCGGGTTCGTGCTGAACGGGCTGCTCTCGGTGATGGCCGCCCGGCGCGCGCTGCCGAAGCTGCCGCCCGTGGGCGACCCGTACTACGACCACGCGCAGGACGACCACGGCCACGCTGTCGGCCACGCGCCCGCCCTCGCCCCGGCCCACGCCGCCGTCGGCGCGGGCGAGCCGAGCGAGCAGGAGGCGCTCGACCACGGCACCGACGCGCACCCGGTGGACGCCGCCGCGGCCCGCCACGAGGCGCACGTCCACGACAGGGACGTCCACGTCACGGGCGCGAACGCGGTCCACGCGCACGACGTCCACGACGCGCACGCCCACGACGCGGCGCACGACCACGGGCACGACGACCACGCGCCGGCCGGGCCGAAGCCGTTCACGCACACGCTGCCGTCGCTGATCGCGCCGGGGGTGCTGATCGCGTCGTTCGTGCTGGCGGTGCTGAACTTCCTGGCGATGAAGAGCGCCGGCGAAGGCGCGCGCCTGGCGATCGTCGAGGGATGGAGCTGGATCCCGGTAGGCAGCCTGCAGGTGGACGCGGCGCTGCAGCTCGACCCGCTCTCCATCGTGATGACGCTGATCATCACCGGCGTCGGGTCGCTGATCCACATCTTCTCGATCGGCTACATGAAGGAGGACCCCGGGTACCCGCGCTACATGGCGTACCTGAACCTCTTCGTCTTCTTCATGCTGATCCTGGTGCTGGGCTCCTCCTATCCGATGATGTTCGTGGGCTGGGAAGGCGTGGGCCTCTGCTCGTACCTGCTGATCGGCTTCTGGTTCAGGGAGAAGGCCAACGCCGACGCGGGGAAGAAGGCGTTCATCGTGAACCGCATCGGCGACTTCGGCTTCCTGGTCGCCATGATGCTCCTCTTCTGGAACGTGGGCACGCTCGACTTCGCCGGGGTGAACGAGGCGCTGACGGGGGGCGGCTCGAGCCTGGTGTTCGCCGGGCCGGTGATCACCGCCATCGCGCTCTTCTTCTTCCTGGGCGCCGCCGGCAAGAGCGCGCAGATCCCGCTGTACATCTGGCTTCCCGACGCCATGGCCGGCCCCACGCCGGTGTCGGCGCTGATCCACGCGGCGACGATGGTGACCGCCGGCGTGTACCTGGTGGTGCGCTCGTCGGTGATCTACACCATGGCGCCCGCGGCCTCGCTGGTCGTGGCGCTGGTGGGCGCGCTCACCGCGATCTTCGCGGCGTCGATCGGCCTCAAGCAGTGGGACATCAAGAAGGTGCTGGCGTATTCGACGGTGTCCCAGCTCGGCTTCATGTTCGCCGCGGTGGGGATGGGCGCGTACGCCGCCGGCGTCTTCCACCTGATGACGCACGCCTTCTTCAAGGCCTGCCTCTTCCTGGGCTCGGGCGCGGTGATCCACGCGATGCACCACGCCCTCCACACGGCGCACAACCCCGCCGACGCGCAGGACATGCGCAACATGGGCGGGCTGCGGAAGTACCTGCCCATCACCTTCATCACGATGGGGGTGTCCACGCTGGCCATCGCCGGGGTTCCGCCCTTCGCCGGGTTCTTCTCCAAGGACGAGATCATCGGCGCGGCGTGGCTGGGCGCGCAGGGCACCTCGCACCTGTCGGAGGCCTCGCTGTTCGGCATCCACGGGTCCACCTGGATGGCGGCGATCGGGGTGATCCTGAGCATCGCGGCGTTCATGACGGCCTTCTACATGGGCCGCATGATGCTCTACACCTTCTTCGGCGACAACCGCACGGGCGAGCGCGAGCGCGGCCACCTGCACGAGGGCGGCTGGACGCTCACGCTGCCGCTGATCGTGCTGGGGCTGCTGGCCGTCTTCGGCGGTTTCCTGAACGTGGAGGAGCACGTCCCCATCGTGCAGCTCTTCAACTTCGGGCAGGGCGAGGCGCTGCATCACTGGCTGCACCCGGTGCTCGCCGGCTCCGACGACGTGGTCGCGCAGAACGTGGGTCGCCTGGAGGAGCCGCACCACGCCCTCTGGCCGATCGCGCTGGCCATCGCCATCGGGCTGGGCGGGCTCGCGCTGGCCGTGGCGATGCTGGGGAAGCGGCGGCTGGGGACGGCCGACGCGCAGCCGGCGTACGACGGCGGGGTGGAGAAGGCGCTGTACAACAAGTGGTACGTGGACGAATTCTACGACCGCACCGTGGTGAAGCCGGTGGGCGGGCTCTCGCGCCTGTTCGCCCGCTTCGACATGGGCGTGCTCGACTGGGTGGTGGACCTCTTCGGGCGCCTGGCGCAGATGTTCGGGCTGGCCTTCGGCCGGCTGCAGACGGGCCAGGTGAACACCTATGCCTTCGTGCTGATCGTGGGCGTGCTGATCGTGCTGGGCTCCTTCGTGGCCCTGTGACGGCGGGAAGCGACTGAACGTGGAAGCCTTCTATCAAAGCCACTGGATCCTGACGTTCCTGATCTTCTTCCCGCTGGTGGGCGCGCTGGCCGCGTACCTGGCGGGGGAGCGGAACGCGCGGGAGGTAGCCCTGGGCGCGGGCGCGATCGAGTTCCTGGTCTCGCTCCCGCTCTTCTGGACCTTCCGCCCCGGCGGGCGCTGCGACCTGTTCCCCGAGGGCGCGCCGGCGTTCCAGAACTGCGCGAAGGTGGCGTGGATCCCCGAGTGGGGGATCCACTACCAGGTGGGGATGGACGGGATCAGCCTGTTCATGGTGCTGCTCACCACCCTCCTCCTCCCGCTGATGGTGCTGGGGAGCTGGACCTACATCCGCGAGCGCAGGCGGGGCTTCTACGCCTGCCTGCTGGCGCTCACCGGCGGCGTGGTGGGGGTGTTCGTGGCGCTGGACATGTTCCTGTTCTACGTGTTCTGGGAGGTGATGCTGATCCCGATGTACTTCATGATCGGGATCTGGGGGGGCAAGGAGCGGGTGTACGCGGCGGTGAAGTTCTTCCTCTTCACCACCGTGGGCTCGCTGCTGATGCTGGTGGCGATCCTCTGGCTGTTCTGGCACTGGACCGGCGCCAACCCGGCCAACCCCAGCTTCAGCTACTTCGACTTCCTGCGCATGCCGCTGACCGGGCCGCAGCAGGTGCTGCTCTTCGGCGCCTTCGCGCTGGCGTTCGCGATCAAGGTGCCGGTGTTCCCGTTCCACACCTGGCTCCCGCACGCGCACGTGCAGGCGCCCACCGCGGGCTCGGTGGTGCTGGCCGGCGTGCTGCTGAAGATGGGCACCTACGGCTTCATCCGCTTCGCCCTGCCGCTGTTTCCCAACGTGCGCGGCCCCGACACCATCCGCTGGGCGATGGCGCTGGGGGTGATCGGGATCATCTACACGGCGATGGTGGCGGCGGTGCAGGGCAACGCCAAGCGGCTAGTGGCCTACACTTCCGTCGCCCACCTGGGCTTCGTGATCCTCGGCATCTTCGCGTACAACATGCAGGGGATGCAGGGCGCGCTGCTGGTGATGATCGGCCACGGCCTCTCCACCCCCATGCTCTTCTTCCTGCTGGGGATGCTGTACGAGCGGCGCCACAGCTACGAGATCGACGACTTCGGCGGGCTGGCGGCCTCGGTCCCCGTCTTCTCCGCGCTCCTGGTGTTCGCGGGGATGGCCACGGTGGGGCTGCCGACCACGGCCGGCTTCGTGAGCGAGTTCCTGGTGCTGATGGGGACCTTCCAGAACCACCCCTGGTTCGCGATGATCGCCACCACCGGCGTGATCTTCGCCGCCTACTACATGCTCCCCATGGTGCAGAAGGTGGCGTTCAACGCGCTCGACAAGCCGGCCAACCGCGGCATACCCGACCTGAACGGCCGCGAGCTGGCGATCCTGCTCCCGCTGGCGGCGCTGATCCTGTGGATCGGCATCTATCCACGCCCGGTGCTGGACCGCATGGCGCCCGCGGCGGCCGGGGTGCTGGCCGCCGCGCAGGCGAGCAAGGCACCCCCGGGCGGCACGGGGCAGGCCCCGGCCGGCGGCGGCGTGGCCATGACCGGAGGCCGCTGACGTGGGCATCGAACCGCTGGACATGACGCGCGCCGGCAGCTACTGGCTGGCGCTGCTCCCCGAGATCGTGCTGTGCGCCTGGGCGATGCTGGTGCTGATCGTGGACGTGGCGCAGAAGGGCGACCGCTCGGAGCCCTCGCGCCCCTCGATCGGCTGGCTGGCGCTGGCGGGGATCCTGGTCACGGCGATCGCCAACGCCTTCATGCTGCAGGTGCGCGCGGTGCCGGGGCCGGGGATGGTGGCGCTGGACGAGTTCCGCGTCTTCATCAACTTCGTGATCCTGGGCTCGGCGGCGTTCACGCTGCTGATGGCGCACGGCTACCTCGACCGGCGCGGCATCAACCGCGGCGAGTTCCACGCGCTGGTGCTGTTCGCCACCGTGGGGATGATGCTGATGGCGGGCGCGCGCGACCTGCTGATGGTGTTCATCGCGCTGGAGCTGATGTCGATCGCCGTGTACGTGCTGGCGGGCTTCGACCGGCTGGACGAGCGCAGCGTGGAGGGGGCGCTGAAGTACTTCCTCCTGGGCGCCTTCAGCAGCGCCTTCTTCCTCATGGGGATCGCGCTGTCGTGGGGCGCGACGGGGACCACCGACATCGGCCGGATGGGGCAGCTGGTGCTGGGCGGGCCCGAGAACGTGACGCCGCTGCTGCTGGCGGGGATGGCGATGCTGATGGTGGGCTTCGGCTTCAAGGTGGCCGCCATGCCCTTCCACATGTGGACGCCAGACGCCTACGACGGCGCGCCCACCCCCATCACCTCGCTGATGAGCACCGGGGTGAAGGCGGCGGCGTTCGCCAGCTTCATCCGCGTGTTCATGGTGGGCTTCGGCGGGGCGATCGAGCGCTGGCAGATGGTGGGCTTCATGATCGCCGCGGTCACGATGGTCGGAGCCAACCTGATCGCGATGACGCA
>DASQLJ010000851.1:0-7244 GCA_035630095.1 Longimicrobium sp. | reverse complement strand
TAGAGCTCGCCGACGACACCCATCGGCACGGGCTGGAGATGCCGGTCGAGGACGTACGCCTGCGTGTTCGCCACCGGGCGGCCCACCAGCACCCGGTCGGCACCCTTCGCCACCACCGAGTACGTCGAGTACGTCGTGTCTTCGCTGGGCCCGTACAGGTTGCCGACCTTCTCGACGGTGCCCAGGGCGTACAGCCCCTGCGCCAGCGCCACGGGGAGCGCCTCGCCGCCCAGGTTCAGCGTCCGCACGGTCGATGGGATGGTGCCCGCGCGCAGCAGCTCGGCCGCGGCGGTGGGGACCATGCTGGCGTAGACCACCGGCTCCGGCACCGTGGCCAGCTCCAGCGCGTTCTCCGCCAGCACCAGCGAGCCGCCCCAGCAGAGGGTGCCGAAGAGCTCGGCCACCGAGACGTCGAAGTTGATGGAGGTGGAGAAGAGGACGGCGGCGCGCTCCTCGTCCGAGACGCTCTCGCGCATCCAGTGCAGGAGGACGGCGGTGGAGGAATGGCGGATCATCACCCCCTTGGGCCGCCCCGTGGACCCGGAGGTGAAGATCACGTGCGAGAGGTTGCCCGGCTCGACGCCCGTCGACGGCGCGTCCGACGGCTCGGCGGCCAGCGCGTCGCCCTCGCGGTCCAGCAGCAGCGTCTCGGCCGCGGCGCCGGGGAGGCGGTCGACCAGGTGCGACTCGGTGAGGACGATGGCGATCTCCGCGTCCTCCATCATGTGCCCCAGCCGTTCCCGCGGGTACACGGGGTCCAGCGGCACGTACGCGCCCCCGGCCTTGAGCACCCCCAGCAGCGCCACCGCCAGCTCCGGCGTGCGCGGCAGGCAGACGCCCACCCGCACCTCCGGCCCCACCCCGCGGCGGCGCAGCGCGTGGGCCAGGCGGTTCGCGCGCGCGTCCAGCTCGGCGTACGTCGTCCGCTCGCCGCGCCAGGAGAGCGCGACCGCGTCCGGCGTGCGCGCCACCTGCGCGGCGAACAGCGCGTGCACGCAGCGCGAGCCCGGCGCGTGCCCGTTCGCCGCGCCGGGCGCCGGGGGCGACCACCACGCGTCGCCCTCGCCGCCCACCAGCCGCAGCAGCGCCGCCTTGTGCACGCGGAGCTGGCCGATCAGCTCGGGGTCGAGCGCGGCCCGGTTGCCGGCCACCTTCAGCTCGCCGCCGCTGTTGCGCAGGCGGATCCCGGCGGTGCCGAGCCGTTCCAGCAGGGTGGGGATGGTCACAGCGAGATTTCCACTTCGTCGTCGTTCCAGTCGCCGAGCACCTGGCGGCGCTCGGCTTCGGCGATCATCGGCAGCTCGTCCACCCGCGCCGCGTCGTCGGCGGCCATCGCCTCCAGCACGTTGCGCAGGTAGCCCAGGAAGCGCTCCACCGTCCGCCGCTCGAAGAGCGAGGTGGCGTACTCCACCCCGCCCACGATGCGCCCGCCGGACTCCAGCAGGGTGAGCGAGAGGTCGAACCGCGCGGTGCGGTGCGCCGTCGCCCCGCCCGAGCCGGCGCGGAGGCCGGGGAGCTCCAGCGCCTCGCGCGGCGTGTTCTGCCAGGCGAACATCACCTGGAAGAGCGGCGAGTGCGCGCGGCTGCGCTCGGGGCGCACCAGCTCCACCACCTGCTCGAAGGGGATGTCCTGGTGGTGCTGCGCCCCCAGCGAGCGCGCCCTCACCCGCGCCAGGACCTCGGCCACGCTCGGCGAGCCGGCGAGGTCCACCCGCAGCGCCAGCGTGTTGACGAAGAAGCCGATCAGCCCCTCGATCTCCGCCCGTCCCCGGTTGGCCATCGGCGTGCCGATCACCACGTCGTCCTGCCCCGACAGGCGGCTCAGCACGACCGCCCACCCGGCCAGCAGCGTCATGAACAGCGTGGTCCCGTGGCGCGCGCCCAGCGCCTTGAGCCCGGCCGTGAGCTCCGCGTCCAGCGCCACCCCCGCGTAGGCGCCGGCGAAGTCCTGCCGGGCCGGGCGCGGGTGGTCGGTGCGCAGCTCCAGCAGCTCGGGCGCGCCGGCGAGCGTCGCCTTCCAGTAGTCGGCCTGCGCGCGCAGGACGTCGCCGTCCACCCAGCGCCGCTGCCACGCGGCGTAGTCGGCGTACTGGATCGGGAGCGGCGGGAGGGGATCGGGCTCCCCCGCGCGGAAGGCGGCGTAGAGCGCCCCCAGCTCGCGGGTGAGCACCCCCATGCTCCACCCGTCGGAGACGATGTGGTGCAGGGTGAGGAGGAGGACGTGGTCGTCCTCCGCGAGACGGACGAGGCCCGCGCGGACCAGCGGCCCGCGCTCCAGGTCGAAGGGCGCCCCCGCCGCCTCGGCCTTCAGGCGGCCGAGCTCGGCCTGGGGATCGGCGTGCGCGCTCGCGTCGTGCTCGGCCAGGCGGAAGCCGCTCGCCTCCACCGGCAGCACCCGCTGCACCGGCCGCCCGCCGCTCTCGGCGAAGACGGCGCGCAGCGCCTCGTGCCGCGCCAGGATGCGCTCGAACGCGCGGCGCAGCGCCTCGCGGTCCAGCTCGCCGCGGAAGCGCAGGCGGGTGTGGATGTGGTAGGTGGCGCCCAGCCCGCCCATCCGCTCCAGGAACCAGAGCCGCTGCTGCGCGAAGGAGAGCGCCAGCTCGCCGCCGCGGTCCACCGGCTCGATGGCGGGGAGCCGCGCCCGCGCCGCCTGGTCCAGCCCGCGCGCGAAGCCGGCCAGCACCGGGCGTTCGAACAGCTCGCCCAGCGCCACCTCCACCCCCAGCACCTCGCGCATCCGCGAGACGACCTGCACGGCGAGGAGCGAGTGGCCGCCCAGGTCGAAGAAGTGGTCGCCGCGCCCCACCCGCTCCACCCCCAGCACCTCCGCCCAGATCGCGGCGAGCGCGCCCTCGGTCTCCCCGAGCGGCGCCTCGTAGCCGCGCGTGGCGAAGGCGTCGGCGCCGGGGGCGGGGAGCGCCGCGCGGTCCAGCTTCCCGTTCGGCGTCAGCGGCAGCGCGTCCAGCCGCACGAACGCCGCGGGGACCATGTGCTCCGGGAGCGCCGCGGCCAGGTGCGCGCGCAGCGCGTCCACACCCAGCGCCTCCGGGCCCACCCAGTACGCCGCCAGCCGCGTGTCGCCCGGCGCGCCCCCGCGCGCGGCGACGGCCGCTTCCAGCACGCCGGGGTGCGCGGCGAGCCGCGCCTCGATCTCCCCGAGCTCCACGCGGAAGCCGCGCACCTTCACCTGCCCGTCGTTGCGGCCCAGGAACTCCAGCGTCCCCTCCGCCCGCCAGCGGGCGACGTCGCCCGTGCGGTACAGGCGCGCGCCCGGCTCGGCGGCGAAGGGGTCGGGGACGAAGCGCTCGGCGGTGAGCGCGGGGCGGCCCAGGTAGCCGCGCGCCACGCCGGCGCCGCCCACGAACAGCTCACCGGCCACGCCCACCGGCGCCGGCCGCCCCGCCGCGTCCAGCACGTAGGTGCGCCCGTTGGCCACCGGCCGCCCGATGTGCGGCACCCCGTCGCCCTCGACCTCGCCCGAGGTCGCGACCACCGTCGTCTCCGTGGGCCCGTAGTTGTTCACCAGCGCAAACGCGCGCGGACCCGCGGGGACCGCGTGCAGCCGGTCGCCGCCCACCAGCAGCGTGCGCAGCCGCGGGTTGGCCAGGCCGCGCGCGAACGCCGCCTCGGCCAGGGGGGTGGGGAGGAAGGAGACGTCCAGCGCCTGCCGCGCCCACCACTCCAGCAGCGCCACCGGGTCGCGCGTGTCGGCCGGGAGCACCAGCGTGGCGCCCACGCTGAGCGGCGGCCACACCTCCCACGCGGTGGCGTCGAAGCCCAGCCCGGCGACGGCAGAGGAGCGGTCTCCCGCCTTCAGCGCGAACGCCCCGGCGTGCCAGCCGACCAGGTTCACCAGGTTGCGGTGCGAGACGCCCACGCCCTTGGGCCGCCCCGTGGAGCCCGAGGTGTAGATCACGTACGCCAGGTGGGCGGGGTCGAGCCCGCCGCGCGGAGGATCGGCGTCCGGCTCGCCGGCCCACGCCGGCGCGGCCGCGTCCAGCTCCAGCACCGTCGAAGAGCCGGCGAAGGTCCCCGCCAGCGAGCGCTGCGTCAGCACCGCCACCGGCGCGCTGTCGTCCAGCATGTAGCGCAGCCGCTCCTCGGGGTACGTGGGGTCCATCGGCACGTAGGCGCCGCCGGCCTTGAGCACGGCCAGGAGCGCCACGATCAGCTCGGGCCCGCGCTCCAGGCAGATCGCCACCCGCGCATCCGGCGCCACGCCGCGGGCGCGGAGGTGGTGCGCCAGCCGGTTGGCCCGCGCGTTCAGCTCGGCATAGCTGAGCGATGCGTCGTCCGTCGCCACGGCGACCGCGTGCGGCGCGCGCGCGGCCCGCGCCTCGAACAGCTCGTGCGCGCAGGGGTCGCCGGGGTACGCCGCGGCGGTCGCGTTCCAATCCTCCACCACCAGCCGGCGCTCGGCGGCGGGGAGGACGTCCACCTCGGCGAGACGCGTCGCGGGGGCGGTCTCCAGCGCCGCCACCAGCGCCTCCAGCGCCGCGTGCATCAGCGCGCAGACGCGGGCGGGGTCCACCGGCGCCTCCACCTGCGCCGTCAGCCCGAAGCGGTCGCCCAGGTCGTCCACCGACAGCGTCAGCGGATAGTTGGTGCGCTCCTCGGCCCGCAGCGTCGCGTTGCCGCCCCGCGCCTCCTCCGCCGACCCGGCGCGCGGCGCGTGGCCGCCGCCGGAGTGGCGGTAGTTGAGGAGCGCGGTGAAGAGCGGCGCCGGCGCGTGCACCCGGCTGCAGCGCTGCGCCAGCACCAGCGGCGCGTGCTCGTGGCGGAGGAGCTCGGCGAGCAGCCCGTGCGTCCGCCGCAGCGCCGCCTCCACCCCCTCGCCGTCCACGCGGATGCGCACGGGGAGGGTGTTGATGAACAGCCCCATCACCCGGTCGGCCCCTTCCCCGCCCTGCATCCGGCCGAAGAGGAGGGTGCCGAAGACCACGTCGCCGCGGCCGGAGGCGCGGGCCAGCACCTGCGCCCACGCCAGGTGGCAGAGGCTCGCCGCGCTCACGCCGTAGCGCCGCGCCTCGGCCCGCATGCGCGCCGCCAGCGCCGGCTCCACCCGCCGCCGCGCCTGGGCCACGCGGGACCCGTCGCCCTGCACGTCCAGCAGGCCGAACGCGGCCGTGGGCTCGTCCACGTCGCCCAGCATCTCGCCGAAGAAGCGCTCGTGCTCGTCGCGGCTCACCCCCAGCCGCGCCTGCGCCACGTAGGCGCGGAAGGGGAGCGGCGCGGGGAGCTCGCCGGCGCGGCCGGAGAGGTGGGCCTCGATCTCGTGCTGCAGCACCTCCAGCGTGGTGTGGTCGCCCACCAGGTGGTGCTGGCGCAGCAGGAGGAGCCAGCGCCCGCGCGCGGCGTCGTGCGCCACGGCCACCCGCACCTGCGGCGCGCGGCGCACGTCGAACGGGTTGCCGCGCGGGTCGAAGCGCGCGTAGAGCCGCTCCGCCGCGTTGCCATCCCCATCCAGCGCCACCTCTTCCACCTCCAGCGGCGCGTGGCGCCACACCACCTGCACCGCCTCGCGCAGCCCCTCCCACACGATCGCCGTGCGCAGGATGTCGTGCCGGGCGATCACCGCCCGCAGCGCGTCCAGGTACGCGTCCAGCCGCTCGCGCGACTCGAAGCCGCTGAGCCGCCGCAGCACGTAGGGATCGCGGTCGGCCGTGAGCAGGTGGTGGAAGAGGATCCCCTCCTGCAGCGGCGCGAGCGGGTAGATGTCCTGCACGTTCGCCGCGCCCCCGTCCACCGTCGCCACGACCCGGTCGATCTCCGCCTGGCCGAGCGCGACGAGCGGGAGCAGCTCCGGCGTGATGATGTCGCACGCCGCCCCGATCCGGTTCGCCGGCACCGCCACCTCGCCCGACGCGCTCCCCATGGTCGCGGCGAGCGCGGCGAGGGTGGGCGTGGTGAAGAGCGCGCGCACGTCGGCGTGCATCCCGCGCTGGCGCATCCGCTCGATCAGGGTGACGATCAGCAGCGAGTGGCCGCCCAGCTCGAAGAAGTTGTCGCCGCGGCCCACCCGCTCCACCCCCAGCAGCTCCGACCAGAGCGCGGCCAGCGCCTGCTCGGTCTCGCCCGCGGGGGCCTCGTAGGCGCGCCGCCCGTACGCCTCGCCGTCGGGCGCGGGGAGGGCGCGGCGGTCCACCTTGCCGTTCGGCGTCAGCGGGAGCGCGTCCAGCCGCACGTACGCCGCGGGGACCATGTACTCGGGGAGGGATTGCGCGAGGTGCGCGCGCAGCGCCTCCGCCCCCGTCTCCTCCGTGCCGACGAAGTAGGCCACCAGCCGCCGGTCGCCCGGCGCGTCCTCGCGGGCGAGCACCACCACCTCGCGCACCTCGGGGTGCGCGGAGAGCCGCGCCTCGATCTCGCCCAGCTCGATGCGGAAGCCGCGCACCTTCACCTGGAAGTCGTCGCGGCCCAGGAACTCGATCGTCCCGTCCGCCCGCCACCGCGCGCGGTCGCCGGTGGCGTAGAGCCGCGCGCCGGGGGTACCGGAGAGGGCGTCGGGGACGAAGCGCTCCGCCGTCAGCCCCGGCCGCCCCAGGTAGCCGTGCGCCACCCCCGCCCCGCCGATGCAGAGCGCCCCGGCCACCCCGGTCGGCACCGGCTCGCCGCGCGGGTCCAGGATGAAGACGCGGGTGTTGGAGATCGGCCGGCCAAGCGGGATGCTCCCCGCCCCGTCGTCCACGCGCTCGACGCGGTGCGTGACGGCGAAGGTGGTCGTCTCGGTCGGCCCGTAGCCGTTGAGCAGGTGCCGCGGGGGATGGCTGCGCAGCAGGCGGGCGATCGTCGCCGGGTCCAGCCGGTCGCCGCCCACGACGAGATAGCGCAGCCGCCCCAGCGTCTCCCCCAGCGCGTCGGCGTACTGGTTGAAGAGCCCCACCGTCATCCACAGCACGTCCACGCCGTTCCGCTCGAGCGTGTCGCCGAAGCGGCGGGCGTCGAGCAGGTCGTCCTGCTCCACCACCACGATGCGGCCGCCGTTCAGCAGCGGCGCCCACACCTCCATGGTGCTGGCGTCGAACGCGGGGTTGGCGGCGAACGCCACCCGGTCGTCCGGGCCGAAGGCGGCGTAGCCGTTGTTCAGCACCAGCCGCGCGATCGCGCGGTGCGGGATCACCACGCCCTTGGGCGCGCCGGTGGAGCCGGAGGTGTACATCACGTACGCCACCGCCTCGCCGCCGGCGTCGAAACGGGGGACGTCCCCGCTCTCCTCGCCCACCGCGTCGACGTCGATCCGCGCC